>CAYUVX010000014.1:0-8330 GCA_964448325.1 uncultured Candidatus Saccharibacteria bacterium | reverse complement strand
CAACGGTCTTCGGAACCGTTATTGTGGGTTCGAGTCCTACTGGGGGCACAAAAAAAATTTAGTCGAGGGTGAAGGAAGATTCCTGCTTTTTCTTTAAACCGAACTTGCGTCCTATACATACATAATATACTATTGTTAGTATGAGAAAAGAAAAAGATAAGGCCGTGGAGTTAAGAAAAACAGGAAAAAGTTATAATGAAATAAAGAAGGAACTTGGTGTCCCAATAAGCACTCTTTCAGACTGGTTTTGTTCTCAGAAATGGTCAAATGAAATATCTCTAAATCTCAGAAAAAAGGCTCAAATAGGCCATATTTTGAGAATAGAGAAACTTAATAAAATTAGAGGTGATAATTTACATAAATTATACGCCGAGGCAGAAAAAGAAGCAGTGGAAGATTATAAAAAATTAAGATATCACCCGCTTTTTATTGCTGGTCTGATGATTTATTGGGGAGAAGGAAATAAGGCCTCTCGTAATCGTTGTGGAATAGCAAATACTGAACCCCAGATGATAAAGGTATTTATTAATTTTTTGCGTAATGTTTGTGGTATTTCAAGTGAGAAAATTAAAGCCTGGATTTTATTATATCCGGATTTAAACGAAAAAATATGTAAAGATTATTGGATTCAGAATACTGGCCTAAAATATAGCGATTTTAACAAAAGTATAGTAATACAAGGTAGACATAAAACAAAAAGATTAAGCTATGGTGTTTGCAATTTAGGAGCAAATAGTGCATACTTGAAGCGTAAAATTTTAGTATGGATTAATTTGTTGGCACAGGATCTTTCAAGTGAAAATTATAATGCGGGTATAGTATAATGGTAGTACATTTGGTTGCCAATCAAATGGCGGGCGTCCGATTCGCCCTACCCGCACAGATTATAAAATTTAGTCACGTAATTTTTTAAAGGACATTAAAATATACAGAGACAAATTTCAACATGTGTGGGAGTAAAAGTTTAGAGTTTTTAGGCTAAAAGTGTTGTTTTGTAAACATATCAAAAAGCCAAACTGTGGATAACTATGGGGATATGTTGATAAAAGACGTCTTTTAAATATAGGCAAAATAAGGGTATCTATTGTCCTAAAACAGGAGTCTGATATAAATATGGCCTAGAATATGACTATATTATAAAGACAAAATTAAGAAACAAAAAATAAGTCTTATAAATAGCAATAATAGTTTCACGTGAAACACTATGACTCATACTCGGATTTGTTTCAGATGAAACATAAAAAATGAATAGAAAAGATAAAAATAGTATAACGATTTCATCATCATATGATAAAGACCCAGAGTTTTTTGCTGGCAAATTTGATAGTTACGGCGCGAGAGTGGAAGATATTGATAGAGCTTTTGTATTAAATGAATCAAAATGTAATGTTTTTTTAGAACTTGGTTGTGGAAATGGAAGGGATGCTAAATATATATTATCAAAAACTAAGGATTATATTGGTTTAGATGCTTCAAAAGGTTTACTTGATATTGCTAAGGTGCACTTACCAGAGGCTGATTTTAAACTTCAGGATATAAGAAATGTTGAGTTTTCACCTGAAACTTTTGGAATTATTTTTACTTTTGCGACTTTGTTACACGTGAACCGTGAGGAGATGACTAAAATTATAGAAAAGTGTCATAAATGGCTAAAAATAGGTGGTATTTTATATATTTCGACTAAATATGGCGAATATAGGGAGGAAGTAGTTTTAAAGAATAATTATGAGAAGTATTATTATTTTTATAAACCAGAAGATATTGAGAAATTATGCCCATACAAATTCTTTGTAGTATATAAAAATGTGCAGGATATTAGTGGGCAAAGTTGGTTTGAAATCGTTTTAAGGAAGATTTAGTTACACATGAAACAAGAGACAAAAACAGACAATCGGACTGAAAAAAGGAAAACTGGAGATCTTGGCGAGAATATTGCTTGCAAGTTTCTTATGAAACGTGGTTTTGAGATTATTGAGCAAAATTATTCTAAAAAATGGGGAGAAATAGATATAATCTCTCGAAAAGGTGAGAAATTACACTTTATTGAGGTCAAAAGCGTTTCCCATATGCCTTATACTAAATCTAAAGACAATGGAAAGGGATACGAAGATGATAATTATAGGCCTGAAGATAATCTCCATCCTTGGAAATTAAAGAGATTAAGTCGGGTAATACAGACATACTTGCTTGGTTATAAGCCTAATAGTGAAGTTTCATATGAAACAGACTGGCAATTTGATGTGATAACGGTGTATTTGGATCTTAAGAGTATGCAAGCTAAAGTTAATTGGATGGAGGATATTATATTATAAAATGTCCGATAGAACCAGTCCCGTAGTAAGTATTCTGATACTTTACTACTGGGGTGTCCGATAGAAATAAAAATGACCCCCACGCACAACGTTGTGTGTGGGGGTCCTGCAAGCAAAAGAGAGGCTAGGTTCTTGTTCTGTCTCGGGCCGTCGTCTGACGGGGGAGGCAATTACCCTTTTACGGAACCTGAAGGTTCACACCTGTTCTTTTCTTGCTGTGAATGAACTACTGTTCTGTGAACCCAAATGCTGACCCAGGAATGCAAGCTGTTTTCCGCCGTTCATGGGCTTTCTTTTTGTGAACCTCACTCAGTTCATCCAGCAGGTTGCTGTAAAGCTCATAGAGTTCACTAGTAATGACGGGTATTGCGGGTTTGAGCGTGCGATTGATTTCCTCTGCACGGGAACCAAGTTTCCGCGTGAATGCTTCTGTCGTCTGTGAAGAAAGGCCATCACGACCTACCTCTATCTTTGCCAACGCCCGGAGTAGCTCTACTTCTCTTGCGGAATCCATGGGATTCCTCCTTTCTTGTATTAGGCTAGGCGAAGTTGTTACACTTCTACAACCCATCCTTCCATTTTTAAGTATACACTTTTTAAATCTTTTGTCAAGTTTTTTGATTTATTTAAATTAATTTTGTTTGATATATTTGAAAACTATGCTAATATCTTTTAGTCAGTAATTATATCGGGGCGTGGTGTAACGGTAGCATATATGCTTTGGGAGCATACAGTTCGGGTTCAAATCCCGGCGCCCCGACGATTTTTTAAGAAGTAAAAAATAGGGATTTGAACGGCGGAACGATGTTTTGTTAGCAAGCAAAACCGTGAGCCGGTGACCAGACAGATTTTTGTGACGACAAAAATCTAGTCGAGGTCAAATGCGTACTCGCGTATCCCGACGATTTGTTTTTATTCTATTTTTATGGAAGAATATAGGATATGAAAAATGAAGAAGAAGTACCAAGAGAAAGGTCACCATTGTCGGAAGAATATTTAGCTAAAATTAAGGTCCAAATATGTGAAGGTGGACTTGATGACGAAAATCGAAAAAAGAATTTTGCTATTGTTGTCAATGAACTAGACTGGTATTTAAGAGCGAGAAAGTTTTTGGAGGCTGGAGAATCTGATAATTTTCTTGACATTATAGTTTCTAATCTTGAAAGATATAAAGAATTAGAGAATATTTATGGTATTTCTTTAGAAGGGGAAGCTCCAAAGTTTTCTACAGTAGAACTGGAAATATTTATTCAAGATGTGAAGAATTTACCAAGGACTATTTTTTCTAGCCAGTCTTTTATGGAATAGTAAATTTATGTCAAAATTATTTCAAAAAACAGTGGAAAATTTTGTTTGCGAGCATTGCGGGGCTGAGGTGGTTGGGAACGGCTACACTAACCATTGCCCCAAATGCCTTTGGAGCAAGCATGTGGATGTGAATCCTGGGGACCGGGCCTCGGACTGCCAGGGGATGATGAGACCAATAAAGGTAGATATGGAGCATGGAGAGTATATTTTGACTCATCAGTGTGAAAAACCCGTCCGACCAGGTCATCCGGGCGGATGCGGATTCCTACGTCGTAAAAAAACAGAGAAGGATGACAATTTTGATGAAGTAATAAAGATTTCTAAAGGGATAGCCTAGAAAAAACTTTTGTTTTATAGTTTTTTGTGTATAATACATAGGTTCTTTGGAAATGCGGGTGTAGTTTAGTGGCAAAACGACGGTTTTCCAAACCGTGGTCGGGGTTTCGATTACCCCCACCCGCACAAAACAAAAAACCCTCCGGAATGTCCTCATAACGATTAGTCTTCGTTAAGTGAAGAGGATATTCCGGAGGGTTTTTTTAGTAGCTCTATTTTACAGCGTCCTTCAAAGCTTTAGCGGCGCGGAATTTTGGAACCTTCATAGCGGCTACCTTTACGGTCTCACCGGTTCGAGGGTTTCGAGCGTCTCTGGCAGCTCTCTGCTTTACAGAGAAAATACCTAGGCCAGCTATTGATACTTCAGAACCCTCCTTTAGGGTAGCTACGATTGAATCAAAAACCTTATCAACTACTTGTTCAGCCTGAACCTTGGTGGTGTTAAGAACACCGTTTACTGCTTCTACAATTGCTTGTTTATTCATAATATTTTTTAATTAATTACTCGCGCGAGTAATGAACTTATTTGTTCATTTTAATAATTTTTTTCGACCTTATTAACCGACCATTATATTATATACCCTTATAAATAAAGGGCAATAGGGGAAGGAATAAAACTTATTTTATAATATGTTGATAAATAAGCCTGATCCATGCCTTAAAATAAGGCCTAAAATAAGGTTATTATCTCGCATACTCTACAACTCGTAATTCGCGAATCACATTCACTTTAATTTCACCGGGATATTTCAAATCAGTTTCTATTTTAGAGGCGATATCGTGAGCGAGTTCTTTTGCTTCCAAATCAGAAATATCTTCTGGAGTAACAAAGACTCGTACTTCACGGCCAGCCTGGAGGGCGTATGATTTTTCTACTCCCTTAAAGGAATTTGCCAAGGCTTCCAGCTCCTGTAATCTCTTTATATAATTTTCAATATTATCTCGTCTGGCACCAGGGCGTGAGCCAGAAATAGAGTCGGCAACCTGCACAATAATGGACTCTACCGTCTCATAAGGAGTTTCCTCATGATGGCTTTGCATCGCTTTAATTATTTCCTCACTTGCTCCAAATTTCTGTAATATTCTTTTACCGATTTCAACGTGCGTACCAGCCACTTCATGGTCTACGGCTTTACCAATATCATGAAGCAAGGCACCGGCTTTGGCGACACTAACATTGGCTCCCATTTCTTCGGCTATCATACCGGCGATATGGGACATTTCTATGGAATGTTGAAGAACGTTCTGACCATAGCTAGTTCGGAAGTGTAAACGTCCAAGAATAGCAACAATACGGGGATCTAAATTCAGAATACCACATTCATAAACAGCTGCTTCACCTTTTTCTTTAATAATTTTATTAATACTTAATTTTGCTTCATCAACAAGTTTTTCAATTTTAACTGGCTGAATACGGCCATCAATCAATAAATTTTCCAAAGCTACTCTGGCTATTTGCCTACGAACGGGATCAAAAGAGGAAATAGTAACAGCGCCAGGGGTATCATCCACCAGAACCTCCACGCCTGTAGCACGTTCAAATGCTTTGATATTCTTGCCTTCTTTACCAATTATTTTACCCTTCATTTCATCGGAAGGGATATTCACGATAGTAGACATAACGTCTGAAGCGACAGAATTACCAAGTCTTTGGATAGCCGTAGTAAGAATTTCCTTGGCTTTAGCCTCGTATTTTTCTTCTCCAAACATCTCCAGTTTTTTTATTCTGGCTAAAATATCTTCCTCGTATTTCTTCTCCGTCATGTTTAGAATTTCTTCTTTCGCTTCTTCAACACTTAAATTAGAAATCTTTTGCAATTCACCTAATTTCTGTTCCTCTATTTTTTCTGTTTTAGCCCTAATCTCTTTTATTTCATCAATCTTCTTTTTGATATTTTCTACTTCCTTATCAATATCTATTTGCCTTTGATCTAAAAGATCTTCTTTTTTGATCAAACGAGCCTCTACGATTTTTGCAGAATCCTCTTTTTCTTTGGCCTCACTTTTTATTTCTTTCAAAGTTTCGACCGCTTTATTCTCAGCTTCTAAAACTATTTTCTTAGCTTCCTCTTTTGCTTGAAGCATCATTCCTTTTATTTCCAGCTCCATAGAGCCTCTCTTGCCTAGGGAAATGATCAGGCGCAAGAAATAACCAAGAGCGATACCAATCAGGCCCGCCACTCCGGCTAACAACATTACAATTTTTAATGACATAAATTTGCGAATACGCTCCGCTTTTTATGTGATTGAAAACAAAGTTAATTAACTCTTCATTTTGAAGTTAAATAAAGGCATATTTTGCCCAAGTTCTAAATATTTTGATTTCAAGTTGATAAAAAACAAAGCCATATAAATTAAATTGATAACTTTGTCATAATATAACAAAAGAGGACTTTTTGCAAGTTTACAGCACTTTATCCACTATTCCGTATTTTTTAGCTTCGTCGGCGGACATATAATAGTCACGGTCAGCGTCTTTTTCTATTTGAGTTAAGGGCTTGCCGGTTTGTTTTGACATCATTTGGTTTAGCTTATCCTTTAGTTTTAGAATTTGTTTGGCCGTGATTTGAATATCTGTGGCTTGGCCCTGGGCCCCACCTAATGGCTGATGGATCATGATCTCAGAGTTTGGTAGGGAATACCTTTTCCCTTTGGCTCCAGAAGCTAAAATAACTGCACCCATAGAGGCGGCCATGCCGACACAGACAGTGGAGACATCATTTTTAATATGATTCATTGTATCAATAATCGCGAGGCCAGCAGAAACGTGACCGCCAGGGGAGTTGATGTAAATTTTAATATCTTTTTTTGAGTCTTCACTTTGTAAAAATAAAAGCTGGGCAATAATAATATTGGCTGTATCGTCATCTATCGGTCCACCAAGAAAAATAATATTTTCTTTTAAAAGCCTAGAGTAAATATCGTAGGCACGTTCGCCATTTTGGGACTTTTCTATAACTGTGGGTATTAAATATGACATAAATTTATGTTAGTTAGTAATACTTTAAGACTATATCAAAATCTAAAATTATGCAATAATGTTTCATATGCGATTACATAGATTTTATATTGAGCAAAAAATAGAGGAAAAGAAGGAAATTGCCCTCACCGATCCGGAACTTATTCACCAGCTCCTAAATGTTTTTCGGTTTCAACCTGCCGATGTGTCGGGTAGGCCGGGAGACAAAGTTGTTTTATTTGATGGTAGCGGTTTTGAATATGAATGTGAAATTATTTCTATAAATAAAAAGCCTGCCCGCCCTCCGAAGGGAGCAGGCGGGGAAGTTAAATTTAAAATAATAAATAAAAAATCCCACTTTGCTAAAGCTACGAGGGACAGGGAAGTTAGTTTATATTTATCTCTTATTAAAAAAAGTAATTTTGAATTAGCCGTAGAAAAATGTACGGAAATTGGGGTGACAGAAATTTACCCTATTATTTCTGAGCGTTCAGACCCTTCCCATTCAGCATGGGCCGGGCAGGAAAAAAATATTTTACGATTAAATAAAATAGTTAAGGAGGCAAGCGAGCAAAGCGGGAGACTTATTTTACCAACTGTTTTCCCTATTATGTCCTTAGAGCAGGCCGTTTCACAAGTAATAAAAGAAGGGAAGGAGGGTGTAGTGTTTCATACAGTCTCAGATTCTAATGATTCTCCCAAAAACATTCCGACTAACTCTCTCCATTTAAAGAAGACTAATCATTCCGAGAGCTGTCCGAATGATTTTGGGAGGGCTATATGTTTATTTGTTGGTCCGGAGGGGGGCTGGACAGAAAAGGAAATGAATTTATTTAAGCAAAATAATTTTCAAATAAAGTCTCTTGGAATTAATATTCTTCGAGCAGAAACTGCTGCTATAATTGCTGTTGCCAAGACTGTTAATAGCCTTTAATTTATTCTTCATTTTTTATGTTATAATATCTGTATGAATAATCTTAAGCAAATTTCAATTTTACTCATTGCCCTAGTCTTTGTGATTGGTGGGGTGATTATTGCCGGTTCTATTTCACCATTGACTAATGTACCAGAGACAAACTTTGTAACTCTGGGAGATATTTATTCTAAAATTGAAGATGATTCATACAATGCTACTGGGCATGATTTAGGGCCAACAGATGCAATTTCGCCTTCTGGAAATACCCTACTAGAGATTTGGAACAAGTTAGATGAAGCTCAGACGGGAATTTCGGCTGACAAAATAATCGCCGGATATAATATTTTAGGTGTCGCTGGGACTTATGATATTTCAAATTTGACATCTGATAATGTAGTGGCTGGTACAAATTATGGGACAAGTTCTGTTGGTACTATGGAATAAAATAAATTTATGATTATATTTAAACAAACTATTATGATTTTCCTTCTGGTCGTTA
>CAYUVX010000013.1:0-8334 GCA_964448325.1 uncultured Candidatus Saccharibacteria bacterium | reverse complement strand
ATATGGTTGAGGTGGATGCTGATAAAGGAATAGTAAAAATAATTAAATAATTTATGAACGAAATACCAATAAATATTGAATCAAAAGAGGGGCAGGAAAAAGTAAAAATTCTTTTACACTTTTTTAGGCATGATGATAAAGAAAAGGCTCAAAAATCTGATACTGAAATTAGGTTAACTGAAGCTGGTAGAATGCATGCAAAGTCACAAGCAAGTGAGGATACTACCTTAAAAAAAGCGGTTGCTTATGGTTCGCCAAGACAAAGAACCCAGGAAACAGCTGGTTTTGTTATGGCTGGGGCTCAAGACAATATATTAGGAACAGAAAGCCTTGAAGAACTTAATGCTAAGGTTAATGAAGATTTCGGTAGTGGTAAAAAAATTAGAGTAAGTGATAAACTGGACTTTATATTACCAAAGGAGGGGCCGTATTATGACGAACTTATGACTGCTTTTAAAGCCGGTAAACTATTAAAATATTTAGTAGAGCAAAGTGATAAAAGAGCAGAGGAATTGAGTGTAGAACCAGGAGTTTGTTCCTACAGTAATCAAGCCTCACAGATTGCTGAAATTGTTGAAAGATATATGGAGGCTTTTCCGCGGTATGAAAAATTAGTTGAGGAAAAAACTGAAGTGGATGAAAAATTGACCATGGAGAGATTCCTAGCTTCGCATCAATCTGTTCTTGAATCATTTTTAGCAAAGGTAATTGAACAAACAAAGGGAAAAACGGAACGAGATGCTTTTGTTGCAGCTGTAAACGATCAAGGTTTTAGTTTTGCTGAGGGGTTCAATGTTGAAATTGCTACTGATGAAAGTGGTGAAGAAAAAGCTCATATAACTTATAAGAAAGAAAAAGATGGTCAAGCTATATTTGAGTATGATGAATTTGTTTCTGTGGAGTTAATACAAAGCTTGATTCTAAATTAATTATTTTATAAGTAAAAAGCCCCACAGCGTTTAGACTTACGTCTACTACTATGGGGCTTCCTCAGACCAGTTTCTCAATCCTGATCTGGGTTTGGTATCCTAGGACACCAAGGTGACAGTGGTCAGATCTGTGTCAATCACGTAGAGCTGTGCCATCTGGGCATCCTTCACACCGAGAGCTCCAATGAACTCACGACCGGTGCAGAGTAGGGTGTTGTCCTCGAGTGACTTCAGCCACTTCCAGAGGTCAATGCCCGGCGTACCGATAAGGCCGATGTAATGACCAAGTGGCACCAAGGTACCATCTGCGAGGTACACCTCCATGCCGGTCTCGGTCTTCTTCCCACTGTCGGCTGAACCGAGCAAGGGAGAGTACTTCACTGATTTGAGCATGCAAAGTGCATCAGCGTGCTCGATCGCTCTGAAGATGTTGAGAAACCGTGTACCGGTCCCAACAATGACTGAACGAACGACGCACGGCAATTTCGAGATCAGGGAAATGATGTCGTTCATTCCCTTATCCGTAAGCTTCGGATTGATCCCCAACTCCTTCTCTGCGTGTGTAACTGCAAAGATCTTCATTCCGACCGCCTTTCTGTGGCTTAGCTACACTGTTTTGCCCGTTTCCTATCTATTAGCAAGTATAGCACCTATGATGTTATTTGTCAAATTTTTTAGATATATTATTTCTCTTATTTCCTGATCATTCGTTAAAAGTGAAGTACACCATGGTGTACTTCAGAATCGGAGTTTTTGGATGGGGGAATCCCAAGGCTAGGCCTTGTGACTACCTCCTCCATAGGCGGACAGGCATGGCCGAGCTTTGGGACGCAAAATACTTATTTTACCTAACACGACAGCCTGCCCGCCCTCCTGTAGTCGGGAGCAGGCGGGCCGAGTGTCGTGTTAGGAAATTAGCTCTTTAATGACTTTTTTGGTATCTTCAATGCCGGAAACCTTGATAGTTTCTACTCCTAAGAGGAAGACGGGATAGTCATTGCCATTTTCATAAATAGCATCGCCAAGGAAGAGAATATTTTCTTTCTCTAGGTTGAAATGTTTTAACAGTTCCTTGATAGCATAGGCTTTGTCCATACCTTTTGGGGTAATATCAATAGACGTAGTCCCGCCGATTTTTACCTCAAATTCAGGAAGCTTTTCCATTAATTTTGCTTGCAAAGCAATTCTCTTCTTAAAGTCTGGATCCCAAGCATGTTTTAATTCTGTTGGTGCTTGTTCACCTAATGCCGCATAGGTGATGCCCGAATCTCTATCCTGTATTTCTCGGCCATAGCTAATATTATCTTTTAATTCTGGATCCGCTTGATCTATTTCTGTTAAAACCTTATTAATTTTCATTTTTTCCTCAGTGCTGAGATGATGGCAAGAAATTTCATTCCATTTTCCATCAAAAGTATATAAACCACCTCCATTTGTAGGTAGGAGAGTAAGGTTTTTATTTCTAAATTCATTTTCTCCTATTTCATCTAGAACTTGTTTTTTAATATCAGTAAAAGCTCCGCCCGTTATTATGGCCACTTGCTTTTTCTCTAATAATTTTTTAAGCAGATCCGCCATTTCTGAATCAATTTTGGATCGGCTAATAGATAAGGTGCCGTCGACATCAAAAGCTATTAATTTTTTTGGATTTATGTTTACTTTCATATATTTCTAATATTATAGCACAAATAGCGTAAAATCTGTTATAATGGAGTATGTATTATGAAGATTAAAAATATAGAAATTATCAGTCTTAATAAGATCAAAAGACGGGCTTATGTATTGGGGGAGAAGGTTTCTATAGTTTCAAAACCAGAAAAGGCTCGGGTTTTTTTATCTCAAGCTCAGGATAGTCTGGCTAGAACTAGAGATACATATAAAAAACTTTTACAACAAGTTAAGTCTTTAAGACATTTGACTCATGAAGTTGAAAATCTTTTTGACAACTATTATATTGTTGATAGTGCAATTTCCGATGTCCTAAATACTACAGTTGAAAAAGGATTTAAAAAACTGGTTCAAATTGAGAAAAAAACTGATGTTTTTATTCCTCGGATTTATTTTATTTTATCGGATTTACTAAAAGTTTCAAAGTGTGAAGTTGATCGTGATTTGCTTTACGGTTTTTTGCAGGCTTATCAAACAAAGGCCCATTTATCCATTCGGGAATTAAGTTTTGTACCATTTTTCTTAAGAATTATTTTAATTGAAAATATTCAGAGTGTTATGCACGATTCCATTGTAGCCTTGGATGAATTTAAAGATTCTGAATATTGGTTCGAGCAAATAATTAGAAAAGGTAAGGATCAGGATTATTCTAAATTAACGTCCAGTTTGGCTCATAAATACGGTATTATTCCTATTAATCTTGGTTTTAATTTATTACAAAAATTATCACAATATGGTCCGGATACCAGGCCCGTAGTCAAATGGTTAAAATTGAATTTACTTAAGCAGGGTATAAATATTTCTAGTTTGGCAGAAATAGAAAATAAACGTCAAAATGATATTTCTAATCAGATTTCCAATATAATTAATAGTTTACGTTGGATAAATCAGGCTAGATGGGATGATTTTGTCGTGGATGTTAATATTGTGGATTCTTTCCTAATCAAAGATCCGGCAAATGTTTATGCTGATTTGGATTCGGCTAGCCAAAGTGCCTATAGAAATGAGTTGGTAAAAATCAGTGATCAGGCCGGAGTTTATGAATCAGAAGTTGCCAAACTGGCTTTGCGGCTTTGTCATCAGAATATTACAATAGGTAAATCTGAGACTGATTCGGAATCTCATATTGGTTATTATTTAATTGGCGAGGGCCGAGCAGAGCTAGAAAATAAAATCGGTTATCGTAAGCTCTTTTTAGAAAAATTGCAGGTTTTTATTTTGAAGAAATCATTGCCAATTTATTTAGGCTCTATTATTGTTATTGATATAATTTTAACAGTTATTCTTATGAGCTTATTCCCTTCGGCTCTGAATCAAACTATCTCACTATTTATATTTACAGCTTTAGCTTTTATTCTGAATTGTGATATTGCTATCAATCTAGTAAATATTTTGGTCAGCTCACTTATCCCTGTTCGGGCTTTATTCCGTTTGGATCTATCTTCAGGATTGGATATTTCACAGAGTACTTTTGTTGTTATTCCTTCCATGCTTCGGGATGCCAAGTCGGCCAAGGAATTACTTCGGCGTTTAGAAATAAATTTTTTAGGTAATTTTGATAAACAAATATACTTTGGCCTACTTATGGATTATAGAGATTCTCAAATGGAAATTTTACCGTCTGATCAGGAATTAGTGGAGCAGATCGAAAAAGGTTTGGCTGAACTTAATGAAAAATATAAAGCACCTATAAAGAGGTTTTATTTATTCCATCGACGTCGGTTGTGGAACCCGCATGAGAATATCTTTATGGGTTGGGAGAGAAAGAGAGGTAAATTAAGAGAATTTAATTCGCTATTACGAAATAAAACCAATACGACATTTTTTGAGAGTTTACCTAAGGATTTGCCATTTATTAAATATATTTTAACTATTGATGAGGATACTCGTTTACCAAAAGATTCAGCTATCAAGCTTATTGGTTGTATTAATCATCCTCTTAATCGGCCAGTTGTTGATCAAGTTTCGGGTAAAATTGTTCGTGGTTATGGGATCATTCAACCAAGGATGACATCTAAATTTAGTCAGGCCAGAGCTACTATTTTCTCTCGTTTATTTTCTTCAGCTATGGGTATAGATTCTTATACTGGTCCAGCTGCTGATGTCTATCAGGATCTTTTTAATAATAGTATTTTTTATGGAAAGGGAATTTATGATATAGATACCATGGAAGCAGTAATTGGGGATAGAATACCAGAAAATCAGGTATTGAGTCATGATTTATTAGAAGGTTTGTATACAAGGGTAGGCTTTGCGACGGATATATTTTTATTTGAAGGTTTTCCTGAAAGTTATAAGGAATATATATTAAGAATGCATCGTTGGATCAGAGGAGATTGGCAAATAATTCGCTGGTTATTTTCTAATCAGATGGGGGACAATAAGTTTGATTTAAGAGATAGATGGAAGATTTTTGATAATTTACGTCGAAGCACCCTGCCTATTTTTTCTGTTCTATTTCTTATATTGTCATATTTCTTATTTCCGAATTCATACCCATTGTTATTAGCGTATATTCTAATGGTAACTGGTTCGTCTTTTATAATTTCATATTTATTACGAATCTTTGAAAGGCCAAAGGAAATGAACTTGCTTATGAAAATAGATAGCTTATTTGACAATTTAGATTCTGTCATAATTCAAATAGTTTATCGTTTTATTTTTCTTTTGGATCAAGCTGTTGTTTCCACGCGAGCAATTCTTGTTTCAGCCTATCGCATGCTTATTAGTCGTAAACATATGTTGCAGTGGCAGAATTCTCATGAGGTGGCAAAAGATTTAAAGGGAACCCTCCGCGAGTTTATTTATTTGATGTCATTAGCAGAGATTCTTTCGGTGATTTCTTTGCTTATCTTATCAAAATATCATAATGGGTTTTATGCTTATTTGACATTGTTTTTTTGGTTTATTGCTCCAGTAATTGCTTATTATATCAGTCGAAAGGATAAAATATTCCAGCATAAACCGGCTGATTTAAAACTTTTGAGGAAAATAGCTTGTCGTTCTTCTAGATTTTTTATTGAACTATCAGAGCATGGTGGTAATCTTCTTATACCAGATCATTATCAGGAGGAGCCAGTAACTAATTCTCCATCAGCTACTTCACCGACAAATATTGGTATGCATGTATTAGCAAACTTTTCAGCCTATGATTTGGGCTATATTAGTTTTTCCAATTTATTGGGGCGGACTAAAGAACTGTTTAATAATTTAAATAATTTAGAAAAATATAAGGGGCATTTTTATAATTGGTACGATATACGAACCTTGCAATCCTTAAATCCAAAATACGTTTCTAGTGTGGATAGCGCTAATCTATTGGTTTCTCTTTTGACTTTTAAGCAGGGAATTTTAGATATTATTAACAAACCGATCATTAATAATGCCAGTTTGATTGGTTTGTCTGATGTTCTTGCTGTTTTGCAAGAAGATGCTAATTTAATTATTAATGATAGAAATATATTAAAGTCAGAAAAGAAATTAGCCAGATCAGTACTAGCGGAAATTAAAATTGCTCAAAACAAATACAATTCAAGTCAAGAACCTGAATCCATAGAATATCTGGCAAAAACCTTTATTGATTTAGCTGATAGTAATGAAAAAATTAAAAAAATAGTAAATAATTTAAATATTGGTTTAAATAAAGGAATATTATCCAGTATTTACTCTAGCGCAGAACATTTAAATAATTTATTACGACAACAAAAGGATGAGCTGGATATTTTTATGTCATCTAGACAGTTTCATAAGACGAAGCCAGTGATTAGGAATGAAAAGAAAAATAATTTACTTGCTAGTGCTCTGGACGATATTTCTCTAAAATTAGATATTGTTCCGTCCTTGGAGTATTTATGTCGGTCTTTCAGATCAGAGTTGGAAAATTTGGATATTATTTGTTTAATTCATAGTGCCAGCTTGGATAATGGGGAGAAAGAAAATATTGAGCGCTGGTATCAAGAGTTGATTAATAATGCCCTAATAATAGAAAAGCAGGCTCAAAAAAGTTTGTCAGAATACTCATATATTATTTCCTTGATAGACAAGTTTGTGGCAGAAACTGATTTTGCCTTTTTGTATAATAAAGAACGGGGGTTATTTCATATTGGTTATAATGTTACTTATCAAAAAATAGATAATTCCTATTATGATTTTTTTGCTTCTGAAGCAAATGCTATTAGTTATATTTCTATTTTGAAGAATGAGGTGCCTTTAAAGCATTGGTTTTATTTGGGTCGGAAATTGGTTCAATTAGATATGAAAAATGTCCTCTTATCATCCTGGGGTGGTTCGCTTTTTGAGTATTTAACCTCTTTGATTTTTTTTAAGGTTCATAAGGAATCCCTATTGGGTAGTACAGCAAATTTGGCTATTGAGGCTCATATCAAATATGGTCAGAAATATAAAATCCCTTGGGGAATGGGCGAGTCGGCTTATTCGGCTCTTGATTTGAATAATAATTATCAATATCAGATCTTTGGGCATCCGGCTCTGGGCTTGAAGCGGGATTTGAAGGATTATTTGGTAGTGGCTCCGTATACAACTATTATGTCCCTAGCCTTTAAACCTAAGGCAGCAATTGATAATTTACGAAGGATGATTCAAGATAAGTTTATTGGACGCTACGGTTTTTATGATGCTATTGATTATACAGCTATCTTAAATAATGGACGAGCAGGCAAGGAAGGTGTGCCAGCTAGAATATATTATGCTCATCATCAAGGTTTTTCTTTGCAATCTTTGAATAATCAAATTAATAATAATAGAATGCAGAATCTATTTTTCCGTGATACGCAAGCAGAGTCACTGGATACTTTATTTGAGGAAAAAATACCATCAACAATTCCAAGTCGACCTATCAAAAGTCTGGAGCGTTTACAGACGGAATATTTAGGAGCAAGGACGGACGAGGCTGAGATAAAGCAATTTGTCCCTTTGTCCACTTCCTATCCAAGGCGAGCCTTTTTGTCAAATGGTTCTTATACTTTAAATATTAGTAATACTGGTGCTGGGAATAGTAAAGTTGGAGATATTTCTTTGACTCGTTTTAGAGAAGATACAGTAATAGAGCCTTTGGGGCAATTTATTTATTTGTATGATTCTGATAAAAATTTACTCTGGTCTCCGTTTACCAGGCCTATTAATTTAGTTTTAGGTAAAAATAAAATTGAATATTTTGAAAATAAAGCTTGCTTTAATAAAATCTACAATGATATTGAGAGTTCTTTGACCGTTGCTCTTGCTCCGGATAGTGATATAGAGTTCCGTTCGCTTACTTTAACAAATCATGGTAAGGAAATTAAAAAGCTAAAATTAGCCAGTTATGGAGAAGTATCCTTGTCAAAATCAAATGGGGATTTGCATCATACTTCCTTTGAAAAACTTTTTATTAAATCTGAGTATTGGCAGAAATTTGATGCTTTGGTTTATTCTCGACCAGATAAGGAAAAAAGAGGAGAGAAATTATATTTTGCTCATAAAATATTGATAAATTCCTGCCATAAGTCGGTCATAAATTATACTATGGAAAGGAGCCAGTTTGTCGGGCGCGGTGGCTCACTTCGGATGCCAGATATATTTTCAAATCCAATTCAAAAGATTCCCGCTCTACAGAACTATAAATTGGACACTATTTTCAGCCTTCAAAATTCTGTTGAATTAAAAAATAATGAAACAATCACAATTACTTATATAAATATTTTTGCTTCTTCTAGGGAAGAAATAATCAAAAATTTAAAGA
>CAYUVX010000012.1:0-8904 GCA_964448325.1 uncultured Candidatus Saccharibacteria bacterium | reverse complement strand
GGAGCACGGATATTTTTTTGCTAAAAAATTCCTCGTGCTCGCGCCAGTCGCGCTCACAAGCCTCCCTGAAAGCATTACCTTATCTTCTTCTTGCTGGTTCTGACACCAATAAAGATCAAAGTTATTTCCTTTGGACTTTAACACAAAAACAACTTAGTAAAACGCTTTTTCCAGTGGGTAATATGAAAAAACCTGAGGTTCGGAAATTGGCCAAAAAATTTAATCTTGAAACTGCTGTAAAAAAAGATAGTCAGGGTCTGTGTTTTATTGGTAAAGTGGATATGGCAGATTTTTTGAAAAATTTTATTAAATCAAAACCGGGGAATGTTTTAAATGAGAAAGGAGGGATTATTGGTCGGCATGATGGTGCCGAGCTTTATACTATTGGCCAGCGACATGGTTTTATAATTACTAAAAATTCTACAAATAGTAGTCGATATTTTATTTTAGAAAAAAATGTTAAGAATAATACTCTTATTGTTTCCAATAATATCAAATCAGGAATTGATTCTGAAAGCTATGTAAATAAGGAGTTTGTTTTACAGGATGTGAATTGGATATTAGGAAAACCACCAGCAGAGGGTAAAATATATCAAGCACAAATTCGTTATCGCGGGGCCATGGAAAAGTGTCGTATTGTTAAAATGTTGAAATTACAATATAAAATAATTTTTAAGCATGCTCCCAGCGCCCCAGCCTCAGGGCAGTCTATTGTAATTTATGATGGTGAAATCTGCCTTGGTGGAGGAATTATCAAATAATCTTTTCTTCTTTTCTGATTCATAATTTTGTAAATAAATTGGATTGTATGATATAATGAAAACAAATGGATACAAAGCCTGGAATATATATTATAAAAGCTGACGGAGTAAAGGAACTTTTTGACAGGGAAAAGCTAAGCCGCTCTCTAAAAAAAATTGGCACTGAACAGGCTACAGTAGATCTGATTATTGCCAAAATCGAGGCTAGTTTGACAGATGGAGACACAACTAAAGAAATCTATCGCCAAGCCTTTGGCTTGCTACGGAAACATCAACGGCCAGTGGCTTTGCGCTATTCCTTGAAAAGAGCCATTGCAGAGCTTGGCCCCTCTGGTTTTCCTTTTGAGAAATTTATTGCGGAAATATTTAAGGCCCAGGGCTATCAGGCTGTCACAGATCAAATAGTTATGGGAAATTGCGTACCGCATGAGGTGGATATTGTTGCCTTTAATGATACTGAGCTTATTATGGTAGAAGCAAAATTTCATACAGATTTCAGCTCTAATTCTGACCTAAAAGTAGCCTTGTATATTAAATCTAGATTTGATGATCTTAGTAATGGTATTTTTAATTATGGCCAAGCTAAAAATTCCAACAATTCCGGACGAAAAATGACCAAAGGTATGCTTATAACAAATACAAAATTTTCCTCAACCGCTATCCAGTATGGGGAATGTGTCAGATTAAATATGGTAGGGTGGAATTATCCTCGTGATAATAATTTGCATGATTTAATTGAAAATTTTAATTTGATTCCCCTAACTGCTCTGATTACTTTAACTCAGGGAGAGAAAAAAATGTTCCTTGCAAATAATATTGTTTTATCAAAACAGCTCGGTGATTTTGGTTTGCTCAAGAGTTATGGCTTAAATGATACAAAAGCTCAATCCGTAATAAAGGAGGTATATGATTTGTGTAAAGAATGTGTTGGTCCAGAAGAAGCTGAGAATATTCTTAAAAAAAATGAGTCAATATTATAATCCAAAAAGAACAAGAGGGCTTTATAATTCAAGATCCAGAGATCCGCATCGTCTTTCGCGATCAAAACTAGATTTGTTTTTAAATTGCCAGCGCTGTTTTTATTTGGACCAAGTTTGTGGTGTGGGCCGACCAGCCTCTTTTCCTTTGACCCTGAATAATGCTGTGGATTATTTAATGAAAAAGGAATTTGATATTAATCGTGCAAAGCATACTGCACATCCTTTGATGAAAACATATGGCATAGAGGCAGTACCCTATGATGATCCAAAGATGGAAGAATGGCGTGATGCATTAAAGCGTGGTATTTCTTTTTTACATAAATCAACAAATATTATTTTAAGAGGAGGAGTGGATGATATTTGGATTAATCCCCAAGGAGAATTAATTGTTGTGGATTATAAAGCTACCAGCAAAGATGAGGAAATTACTCTGGATGAGGAGTGGAAGATACAATATAAAAGACAAATGGAGATTTATCAGTGGCTGTTTAAGCAAAATGGCTATAAAGTCTCTGCTACTGGGTATTTTGTATATGTAAATGGTAAGACGGATAGGGACGCCTTTGATGGTAAGCTTGATTTTGATATAACCATCATACCCTATAAGGGCAAAACGGATTGGATTGAAGATATTATATTTGAAATGAAGGAATGTTTGGATTTACCAAATGCCCCAGAAGCAAATCAAGACTGTGATTACTGTGCTTATAGAAAATCCGCTGGTGAGAGCCTACTCAAGCTTGCTAGGGAGGAAAAAATAAGGAAAAATAGCCCACAAAACAAGACTCTTCTAGATTAGCTTTTAAAAATCTGTAAAACTGTTATACTCATCAGATATGCAGTCAAAAGAAATTCGTGAGAAGTATTTAAAATTTTTTGAAAAAAGGGGACATAAAATCATCCCTTCATCTTCCTTAATACCAGAAAATGACCCCTCTGTTCTTTTTACTACCGCCGGTATGCAACAATTTAAAAAATACTATTTAGATTCGCCTCTAGCCGAAAAAGAGTTAGGAACAAGAAATGTTACTTCCTCTCAAAAATGTATAAGGACAGGCGATATTGAAGAAGTAGGAGACGATACGCATCTAACATTTTTTGAAATGTTGGGTAATTTTTCGTTTGGCGGTTATGGTAGAAAAGTGGCAATTCAATATGCTCATGAATTTATTACCAAAGAGATGAACTTATCAATATCCTATGTTACGATCTATCAGGGAAGTAAAAATGTTCCTCGAGATGATGAATCAGCAAAAATCTGGCAGGATTTAAATGTCAATGATATCAGAGAAGAAGGTGATGATGTCTTTTGGGGACCAACAGGAGATTCTGGTCCTTGTGGGCCAACAACTGAAATTTATTGTAAAAATGCTGCCGGGCAAGATGTGGAAATTTGGAATATTGTTTTTAATGAATATTTTTGTAATGGTTCTCGCGAAAAATTAAATATAGGAGAGGCAAGGCTGGAAAAGCTACCAGTATTAGGTATTGATACTGGGATGGGCTTTGAGAGATTAGTTATGACTGTCCAGAATAAAGAGAGTATTTATGACACTGATATATTTAATGGCGAAAAAACTAAGGGTGAAAGGGTTATTGCCGATCATATAAAAGCAGCAGAGTTTATGGTAGCCGATGGAGTATTGCCATCAAATACTGGTGCTGGCTATGTCCTGCGTCGATTAATAAGACGGGCAGTTCGATTTTCCCCTGGTCACCTTAGAACAAATAATGAACAAATAAAGGATGAGGAGAATAAATTTAAATTAACCCTGGAGAAAGGATTGAAGGAATTTGAGAGAGGAGAGGACCCATTCGTTTTATTTACTACTTATGGTTTTCCTATTGAGATGACTAAGGAATTGGCATCTGAAAAAGGAATTATTATAGATGAAAATAAATTTCATGAAGATTTAAAGAGGCATCAAGAATTATCCCGAACGGCTTCAGCAGGAATGTTTAAGGGTGGTTTAGCAGGTACAGGAGAAATGGAGACTAAATACCATACAGCGACACATTTGCTTTTAGCTGCTTTACGGAAAGTGCTGAATGGAGAGATTGTACAGAAGGGAAGTAATATTACAGCTGAAAGAATGCGTTTTGATTTTAATTGGCCCGAAAAGCTTACTATTGAGCAAATAAAAGCAGTAGAGGATTTGGTAAATGCAAAAATAGAAGAAAGGTTGCCTGTAGAAATGCTGGAATTGCCAAAGGAAGAAGCTAAAAAAATGGTCACTAATCTATCTTTTGATTTAAACAAATATGGGGATATAGTGAAGGTTTATAAAATAGGCCGAATAGGTAGTGAACCGAGCGAACTATTTAGTGTTGAATTTTGTGGTGGTCCACATGTTTTAAATACATCTGAGCTTGGTCATTTTAAAATTATTAAGGAGGAAGCTTCCAGTGCTGGTATTCGTCGTATCAAAGCAACTATTGTATAAAATAATGTTTAGAGAGTTGTGTATAATTATTTTTTAGATTATAATTACTCTATGTCGTTCTTTTCTTTGCATAAAAATATTAAAAAATCCAAAAATGATAAGGAAAAATATTCTTTAGTATTTAATATTGGTAGTGGTAGTATCTCTGGAGGGATAATTAAATTTACCGAGGCCTCGGGAGAAAATATTATTTACTATGCAAAGGAATTAATACCATTTCAACAAGAAATTTCTATTCAGAAACATTTGGATTTGATGAAATCTGCCCTAAATTCTCTGGCAAATAAAATCCAAACAAATGGTTTAAAATTAATTAATTCCAAAAATAAAATAGAAAGAGTATTTTATGTCTTTTCATCTCCATGGAGCATTTCCCAAACAAAAACTATTCTGCTAAATGAAAAGAAATTAATAAGGATTACGGAAAACTATCTGGATGAATTAATTCAAAAAAATGAAAAACAGTTTAAAACTGATATTTTAAAGTCTGGGAAAATTATTGAAAGAAAGATCATTCAAATCAAAAGCAATGGTTATATTGTAAATGATATTCACAAACGACAAATTAATAATTTAGAAATGTCCGTACTTTTTACAGCTGTAGAAGAATCTGTTCTCCAAATTGTGAATGATGCAGTTTCTCAGGTTTTTCATTTAAATAATGTCTGGTGTCATTCTACTGCCTTGTCAATTTTTTCTATAATTAGAAATCTCTACCCACAGATGGAGGACTTTATTAGTTTAGACATTAGCGAGGAAATGACAGATCTTATAATAGTAAAAGATAGTCTAATAATCAACGTGGCCAGCATACCTTTTGGGCGTAATCATTTTATAAGAGAATTGGCTGTTTCTGCCGGAGTCACAGCTGAAATTGCCGATTCAATGATAAAAATGCATACATGTAAGGAGAATAATCAATTGGCCACTTTAAAATTAGGAGTTAGTATGGATGGTATTTCTCAGAAATGGTTTACCCAGCTAATGGAGATTTTTGATTCATTAAAGGAAAAGGTATTTTTACCAGAAAATATTTTTCTTATTTCAAACAGTGATATAGTTTCCTTTCTACAGGACAAATTACAGAAGAGAGACTATAAGACGATACTGATGGATAATAAAAAAATTAGGTCTAATTTAGTTATTAATGATATAATGTTTAGATTAGTTCTAATGTTTCTAGATAATATCTATAAAATATAATATGGCAAGAAAAATAATTAACGACATGATAGTTCCTCCAAGGTCAATCCGTCAGATTCCTATTACTAGAGTCAAACCGAAAACAGGATTGAAAAAACCAGAAAGCCTAGACGGTGAGGAAGAAGGAACTATAATCCTTGAAACCGGGCAGACCCCTAATTGGCAAAGAAGATCATTGAATCCGAAATTCGGTATTTGGCTTGTTGCCATAATCTGCCTTTTGGCCATGTTTTTTGGCATTTCAATTCTTTTCTCCTCGGCTACAATAATTATTACACCCAGAACAGAAAAACTAACATTCACAGATGATATTTATATAGCAAAATCAAATACACCAGGCATTGATGAATTATCCTTTGAAATCCTAAAGGTGACGCAGGAGGGAAGTGAAATAGTAGAAGCAACAGAAGAAAAAGACATCAAACAAAAAGCCTCTGGAAAAATTATTATTTATAATAATTATAGTTCTGCTTCACAAAGATTGATAAATAATACTAGATTTGAGGCAAATAATGGCAAGGTCTATCGTATTGATTCTTCGGTAGTGGTACCAGGTACTAAAAAGGAAAATGGTAAAACAATTCCTGGTAGCATTGAAGCTACAGTTTATGCTGATCAGCCAGGAGAAGATTATAATCTCAAATTAGAAGATTTAGCTGGTGATTTCAAGGTTCCTGGTTTCAAAGGAGATCCACGATATGAAAGTTTTTATGCCAGATTAAAGGGAGATATAACAGGAGGATTCATTGGTATAAAAAGAATTATCTCTGATGAAGCAAGACAGAAAGCTGAAGGTCTTATCAAACTAAAATTAAACGAACAACTTTTGAAGGAATTATATAGTATAAAACCTGAAAATTATCTTATTTTCAAGGATGGTTATTCAATCGAATATACGAATTTACAGGATATTATGATAGATAAAGACAAAGTGCAAATTAATCTCCAGGGAGATATTAGGGGAATTGTTTTTAACAATTCTAAAATGTCAAAATACATTGCGTCAGAGAAAAGCGAAAACTATGATGGTTTACCTATTGAGATGATTCCTTTTGATAATTTAACTGTTATTTTTAAGGCTAGTGATAATATTTCCCTTTGGAAAAATGACAAGCTGGAACTTCTTCTAAACGGAGATGCAAATATAAAATGGACTTATGATACAGATTTGATCAAAAAAGATTTAGCTGGCAAGAAAGAAGCTGATCTCTTGGGCTTAATGACAAAATATAAAAATTCGGTAACAAGTATAAGTGTTATTTTCAAGCCTGTATGGTCCAGATATATTCCAGATAAATTGAGCAAGATTAAGATTATTGAGGACGAGATTTAAAAATAAAAGATTAGGTATAAACACTTGACTATTACTACTGTTTTTTGCTATAATCGTTTACGTTATTTTCAAATGCCAAAAAACAATGAAAAACAGGTAAAAGAGGGAGTTGTCATGGAGGCGTTCCCAAACGCACTTTTTAAAGTAAGAACAGTTGACAATGAAGAGGAGGAGATTCTATGTTTCCTTTCGGGAAAGATGAGAGTGCATAGAATACGCGTTTTAATAGGAGATAAGGTTTCTTATGAAGTTGATGAGTATGGGGGGAAGGGTAGAATAATTAAAAGATATTAAAAAAAATGAAAGTAAAAGCATCCGTAAAAAAAATATGTCCAAAGTGTACAATTGTACGTAGAAAAGCCAGAGTAATGGTAATATGTACTGCAAATCAGAGGCATAAGCAGAGACAAGGATAATTCCTTGCATTACAGACAAGCCTGTGCTACTATTGCCAGATTAAATTTATAATTTATGCGTATTTCAGGAATAACCATACCAGACAATAAAAGATTGAAAGTAGGACTAACCGTAGTTTACGGTATAGGCTTGCCTTTGGCTAAAATTATTTTAGCAGAGGCAAAGGTGGATGGTACAAAAAAAGCAAATGAAATTACTCCAGAAGAGGAAAATGTTATTAGAAAAATAATAGAAGAAAAGAAAATAGAAGGGGATCTAAAAAGAGAAGTTTCAGGAAATATAAAAAGGCTTCGAGATATCAAATCCTATCGTGGCACCAGACATATTAAAAAGCTTCCATCCAGGGGTCAGCGTACCAAGACAAATTCCAGAACACTGAGAGGAAATACAAGAAAAACAATGGGTACAGGTAGAAAAGCCGCTGATAAAAAATAAAATTATAAAAAATGGGAAAAAAACGAATTGTAAAAACAGCTGATGGAAAGGGCGGTGATACGGGAAGTAAAGCCGAAGTAAAATCCTCAAACAAAAGGAAAATTTCTTCTGGTATTTTATACGTCGAATCTACTTTTAATAATACCAAAATATCACTAACAGATACTAGTGGTAATGTTTTGATGTGGTCATCCAGTGGCTCATTGGGATTCCGTGGGGCAAAAAAGGGTACTCCTTTTGCGGCTGCCAAAATTGGTGAGACCCTTGGCCAAAAAGCCTTTGACCTTGGTTTGAAAGAAATATCAGTTATCGTTAAGGGTGTTGGTTCCGGACGAGAATCAGCTATAAGGGGTTTTATTACAAAGGGTTTTATAATCAATTCCATTAAGGATACCACCCCGGTTCCTCATAATGGTCCCAAGCCAAAGAAACCACGAAGAGTGTAAAAAATATGATAAATAAACCAAAATACAAGACAGCTAGAAGATTAGGAGCAAATATTTTTGATAAGACTCAAACGGAAAAATTTGCCACCAAGGAATCTAGAAAAAAGATAGTGAGAAGGCCTCGTCCCAAGAGTGATTATGGTCTTCAAATGCTTGAAAAACAAAAGGCAAAAATTACTTATGGTATCAGTGAAAAAATGTTTGCTAAATATGTAAAAAGTATTTTGGAAAAAGCTGGTGCAAATTCCCCAGAAAAACTTTTATCTATTTTGGAATCCCGATTAGATAATGTTATTTACCGACTTGGTTTAGCTTCAACCAGACAAGCATCAAGACAAATGGTTTCCCACGGACATATTATGGTTAATAATATTAAAGTAAATGTCCCCTCATATCAGGTTTCCCTTGGAGATATCATAACAATCAGAGAGAGAAGTACTGGAAAAGGTATCTTTACAAATTTATCAGAGAAGATCAAGGATCATAAATATCCATCATGGTTAGCTTTTGATATAAACAAAATCGAATGTAAAGTTCAGGGAGCACCAAAGCTTTCTGTTCTGGAGACAAATTTTGATTCTGCAGCCGTTTTGAACTTCTATAGTCGATAAATTTGCATTTTTTAAAAAAATAGTTTATAATATTTATTCATTTTTATAATTAATTTAAAGTAAGCCTATGTCAGAAAACAAACAAGTATTACTACCTTCTAAGCCAAGAATTGTCTCAGAGGAAGGTTTTTCAGGGACATATGAAATTGACGGTCTTTATCCCGGATATGGCCATACTTTAGGTAATTCACTTCGAAGGATTATTCTTTCTTCTTTGTCTGGCGTAGCTATTTCCTCGGTTAAAATTACTGGAGTTGAACATGAATTTTCTTCT
>CAYUVX010000011.1:0-8941 GCA_964448325.1 uncultured Candidatus Saccharibacteria bacterium | reverse complement strand
TTCGCTACCAGATAATGGCTTATTATTTGCCCCACCGGAACAAGAAACCATTCCACTACTTGTCCAAGATAAAGTGATCATGGAATTTTCAGATACCGAAATAGTCCCATCTTCACCATTTGCCTTCAAATCCACAAAACTACCAGCACTACAGCCTAAAGCAGATCTGGCTTGATTAGCTTTGGCAGGGACTATAGCTCCAATATTTATTAATAACTCCACAAACTGGCAAGAGGTCATTTGGGGTGGGGTCGCAGTAACTGTAGGAACAGGGGGAGTATAAGTAACGGCCGGAGTAGTAGCCCGACTCTGAGGCAAGCCCACAGAATCATAAGTATTCATAACACCAATCAGTAAATTTAACCTAGTTCTGGTAGCCTTATTCACCAAACCATCTGCAGTAGTGATACTATTTAAGGTCAAAACAATGTCTTTATACTTATTTTGAAATTTTATAACAGCACCCTGGGTCAAACCCCCAAAATATGTCGTCTCTCGGCCACGGGAACCTTCACCATCTATTGCCACCATAGTATCAATATCAGCATTTAATATTCGCTGAAGCTCTTTCACATCTGGATCTGTATCACCAAGCCGTAAATCTTTCCTAAAGGAAAAACCTGGAGTAACAATACTCTGCAAGGTGCCAATATTCTGAGCTTGGGCTTTATTAGGAAAAGAAATATAGCCGATTGATAAAGAAAAAACGAGCGAAACAAGAGTGATGGACGAGATAATTTTTTTCATTTTATAAATAAATTAATAAGACTATTAATCATTGTATTTTATCACATATATTTGCTATAATCTACAAGTATATGAATAAATATCTTCCTTCAAAAAGATTTACTCTAATTCTAGTATCCATTGTTATTGCCCTAGGTATCATTTATGCTTTCTCATTACTTAATAAAACTAAGAAAGCTGACACACAATTATTATTAAATACCGAAGCAAAAGCTAAAGTACAAGAGTTTATGGCTTTGGATTCTGACAGTGATGGACTCAAAGATTGGGAAGAGGCTTTGTGGAAAACTGATCCTAAGAAGCCAGACACAGATAATGATGGTACAAATGATGCTAATGAGATAACGCTGAACCGAGACCCGCTAAAACAAAATATAAATCCCCCCGACCAAGAACCAAGTGATAAAATTGACCCCGCGATAATTGCTAACGAAAAAAAGATAGAAGAGGAATATAAGAATTTAACTGTCACAGAAAGAATAAGCCGAGAATTATTTTCTCAATATATTGCCAATAGAACGATAGACTCGCCGTTAAGTACAACACAACAACAACAAATTATTGAAAACACTCTATCAAATTTACCAACAATTACTTTTAAAGTTTATACATCCAAAGACATTATTTCTTCCCCTTTAAGTGATAATGATACATTAAGAATCTATAGTAATCAAATCGCCGAGGCAATTTTAAATAATTTAAAAATACAAAATGAAGATATTGGGGCAATAATTACTGATTTTTCAAATATTAATGATGATACTAAATCTACAGAGCAAGCAATAGAAATTTTTAAAAGATTTGATCCATTGATCATAAAAAATGAAAAAATGGTAAATGATTTATTGAAAATAAGTGTCCCTTCATCTTTATTAAACGAACACTTGGCCCTATTAAACGCTTTTGAAGAAATATATGAGGGATTAAATTCAATCCAAAAATCAGCTGAAGATATGATTCTCCTTATACCTTTATTAAACAACTATGAAACTAGCACTCAAACCTTAACAGAGGCATTTACAAAATTAATAAATAAAATTTTAACGTTAAATATTACTTATACCGATCAAACGGACTATGGCTATCAATTCTTTAATGTTATAATATTTAGGAAATAAATCCATGAATCCAATTTATAAAAAAAATAAACTTGTTGTAATAATACTAGTTTTTAGTCTTACTTTTACTTCATTTTTTTCCCTCTTCCCAACCAAAAAAGCAGAAGCTGTATTACCTGTTATTGATATCACCCTAATCGAATATCTTACCTCTACTTTTTCTGGACTGACTCCATCTGTATTTAATGGAATGGCTATAACAGAAGACACAAATCCTTTGTCAATTAAGAACATTGGCAAATTTGCCCTTAAAAGAATTTTACGTGAACTAACCAAAAGTACTGTAGACTGGATTGATAGTGGTTTTGAGGGGAATCCAGCTTTTATTACCAATACAAGCGAATTTTTACGAGACACGGCAGATATAACAATTGGGGACTTTTTAATGAACGATCCAGCCTTAAGCTTTCTATGTGACCCATTTAAAATTCAAGTTAAGCTTGCTCTAGGATTACAATACCGACCGTTTAAGGAGCAGATACAGTGTAGCTTTACTAGTGCCTTGGGCAACGTAAATGATGCGATGAATAATTTTATGAATGGTGACTTTATCGGCGGTGGTGGTTGGGACTCCTGGTTGCAATTAACTACCGTTCCCCAAAATAATCAGATGGGGGCAATGATATTAGCTCAGGCAGAACTTGATGCTAGAATAGAGAGCAGTAAAGATATTGCAATTAAAGAAGCTGACTGGGGTGGTGGTTTTATGTCCTGGAAGGATTGTCCACCATCCGACCCTAATACTGAAGCAATGGGAGATGATGCAGTTCGTGCTCGTTATGCTTATGTAACCAAACAAGAACGCGGAGACGACGGTTGTGTAATTAAAACTCCTGGTGGGGTAATAGCCAATAAAATAAATTGGGTAGACACAAGTACCCTAAGAGAATTGGAGTTAGCTGATGATATAAATGCCATCGTAAGCGCATTATTAAATCAACTACTAACTCTTGGTATACAATCCATATCGGATTCCGGTCTTCTTGGCTCTGGGAAGAAAACTCAGGACAATTCTTACAATGAATACATGTCCTACTTAAATAATTTAGATAGTCAATACTCTAACTCCTCTGCTAGTGTAAATTCGCCGTCTTATAATTCAAACTCCAACACAAATAATAATGATTACTATACCCAAGATGGAGAAATAAACTTTGATCAAACGTTTGCCAATAAAGCAATCACCTTAGAAGCGATTGAATCCCAAATCACAATAGAAACAAACTATTTCACAGCCCAAAATAATATTTTCCAATTATTAACGGCTACCCAAAATGCTTTTACAATTTCCATATGTCCCGCTACAGTAAAAACAGAAATTTCTAGCCAAATCACTGGCCAATACAACGGAACGAAAGACTTAATATGGAATAATCAGGATATCAGTAGAGACTCTGCTTTAGCTACCAGTAATCTATCTGCCTTAAATGAAGTGAAAACAGCTATCACAAACAGTCAAAACGATTCTGCTATTCCTAGTTTGACTCGCAGTCTGCCAAATACTTTTCACTCAGCAGAGGCAATAGCAAGTTATTCTGCGGGGGGAGAATCCTTTAATCAGATTAAAACTTGGGTGGTAAGTAAGATAAATAATAATAAAGCCTGCGTGGGAGATATAAGTGCTTTGGGGGCATGGGGGATAGAATAAAATAGTTTGGTTAAATTTATAATATATGATTAATAATATCAAAGACTTTGATAACTGGAATGAATTAAAAAAGAAAATTGATGCTGATATTAAAATAATAGAACCAGATCGTTTCCCAAAAGAAGGTGAGGTTTGGATGTCCGCGCTAGGGAAAAATATCGGATTTGAACAAAATGGCAGTGGTGATAACTTTTCTCGCCCAATACTAATCATCAAGAAATTTAATAACCATATGTTTTGGGCACTATCCCTTTCCACCAAACAAAAAAAGTTTGACTTTTACTTCAACTTTGATGATCCTAGTGGGAATAAAGTGTCTATTATTTTAGCCCAACTAAAACTGATTAGTATTAAAAGATTAAATAGAAAATTATACGATTTGCCAGAAGAACAGTTAAAAGAAGTTAAGAGATTTTTTGTAGAAACTCGAAACCCCGCTTTCGCGGGGCTTCTCGGAGCCTTTCGGCACTTTGTATAGTAAGTATAGCAAATGCCAAAATTCTGTCAAGTAAAAATTTAATCAAAGAAAAAATAGCCAAAATAATGTTTTTAAGGTAAAATTAAGCGAGCAAATGTCAAAATTCTTCAAAAAAATTCATCCGACAAGAAATAAGGAGACAAAGGCTCCTGTAATTTATCGTCGGATCATCATATCACTCCTCCTCGCCATCACCATCTGGTCCAGCGTGGGGTTTGGTGTTGAAAAAAATATGTACTCTCTTAATTCCAATCATTCTGTCACTAAGGTTTTTGCTCAAATGGAAGAAGATGACTGGCGAGCAGTAATAACTACCTCGTCGCGAGACGCTGGAATTATAACAGAAGAAGAAGCAGAAGAAATAGAAGTTGAGATAAAAAAAGAAAATCAGCCGAGTTTTTTTGGAAAGTGGACCGCAAAAATTGTAGGAGCTGTCGGAGGAAAAATTGGCCAGATAGTTATGATGGTTAATGGTATTTTACTTCAAGCTATCGCCATACCTATTATGTCCATCCTTTTTAGGATATCGGCTGCCATGTTAGATATGTCGATTAAATTCACTTTATCAACAGGTATCTACAAAGACACTTCCTCAGGAGTCCTTATCGTCTGGTCAATGATTAGAAATATTTGTAATATTACTTTTATCTTTATCCTTTTATGGGCCTCCATTCAAACAATTTTAGGTATTGCCGACGGAAAAACAAAAAAAATAATAGTCAGTGTAATAGTAGCTGCACTTTTGATCAACTTTAGTCTTTTCATAACTAGAATAGTTATTGACGCTGGTAATATCTTAGCAGTTACATTATATAATAAAATTGACCCGACGGGCATAGGCCTAGATTCCGTCTTTATGAAGAATCTTGGTTTGTCTGGTATTACCGCCGCAGCAAAAGAAGCTTCGATTGATGGTGTTGTTTCTATCTCATTTGGAATAGTCTCATATTTACAACTAATTACACTTTTCATAGCGTTTTTTGTATTTATGTATGCAATGCTTCTAATGGCTACGAGAATTGTTGTCCTTATTTTTCTTGCCGCCTTATCTCCGATTGGATTTATGGGTAACGTCCTTCCTAAAATGGCAGAATACTCAAAACAATGGAGAGAAACACTTTATGGTCAAGTAATGATCGCTCCTATTTTTCTCTTATTTGTATATTTAATAATGCAAGTCGCAAATGAATTTCAAAATATACCAACAGGCACGATAACAAGTCTACATACAGCTGACGATTTATCTAAATCCTCTGATTATTTAGCCTATTTTAAATACGTAATGGTAATCATGCTTTTAATAATCGCTGTAAAAATAACAAAAAAAATGAGTGGGGTAGTTGGTGGAGCAGTAGAAAAACTCGGTGGTATGGCTATCGGCGCAGCCCTTGGCGCAGCTACGGGTGGGGCAGCTTTAGCAATGAGACAAACTATAGGGAGATCTTCCACTAACGCGCTTGAAGGTGAAAAAGGCAAAGCCCTAAGAGATGCAGCAGATGCGGGAGATAAAGGTGCACAAAGAAAATTAAGAGCTCTTGAATTTGCCTCAAAATCTTCATTTGATGCTAGAAATACAAAAGCTGGTAAATTAGCAGGTAAAGGATTTGATAAGGTTGGGGGTATGGTTGGTTTATCTGTTCCAAGTTTGGGTAAAGGTGGTGGTGTATATAGTAAAGATGGAAAACAAACAGGTTTTGCTGGTGCACGACAAGCAGAAGATGATAGACTTATCAGAGAAGCTAGAAAGAAGACATCAACAGATGAAGAAAGAGCGGCGGCAGAGAAGGTTTATGAAAAGAGAAATGCTGAATTAGCAAGTAATACAGAGCATGCAGGAGCAAAAGCAAGAAAAGATGCTTTACTTGATGTCTCAGGACATGCTGATTTTAAAACAGTCGATGATGAGGTAAAAAAGGCTGAAAGAGCCCTGAGTGCAGCTAGTGCTTCGAATGCTGATGCCGCTAGAGCAGATTTAAAAAAGGCTGAAGACGCAAGAACAAAAAAACAAGCTGAGCTAGTTGCGGTGGCTAGAGTAGCAAATAAAGACCAGATAGAAGCTGAAGAAAAAATTATGAAAGCTGAGGAAGATAAGTGGGAAAAAAATGCTTCTGTTGAAGATAAAAAAACTCTAAACGCTGCAAACAGGCGAGAGAATTTTATTAACACCAGAGCTAAGAACAAAGAACAAGCTTCACGTGTCCGCAAATCAGCGGGTAAAGAAAGAGATACGGGACAAGAGGCCCTTGATAGAATGAACGATTTAGAGGATCTAATAAGAAAACAAGCTGGGAAATAATTAAATAACCGAAAAAATAAATAGCCCGCTCACCGAACAAACACAACAATCACCAATGGAAGAAAATAAAGAGGGAATTACAGTTTTAAAAACAGTTGAACAGCAAGCAAATTCACCAGAAAATGCCAGTGAATTACTTTTTTCTCGTTTGTCTAACCCTCTTATCAAAAAACAAGTAATTGATTTACTATATCAATCTGAACTTTGGGCAGGGGAAAATGTTACCTATAATGAGCCAATTGAAGACGAAAATGGAGTTTGGCGAAAAGATACTTCAGGAAACTTAATTTATAATAAAACACCACATGTTTCAAGAACTAGAGAAGAAATAGAAAATGATTATGATAAAACCCTAGATAGAGTTAAGCACTTTACTGAAATTAGTTTTACATCCGAAGAACCAAGAGGTGGGAGTGTTGATGAAAATGAGAAAGTCTTTCTGGGATGGAAATTACCATCTGGTGAAAAGCCAACTGTCGCTCATTGGGCTACAATTGAGGCGCATGAAAAAGGGCATTCAATGCGACCATATAGTGGTCCAACACAGAAATTAAGTGTTAGTACTGGAGAAGAACGAACTAGCTTTTTTCAAGAATATTTTTCATCGGCTTTCGATTTATCGGCCGTTAGTTTTTCTAAAAAGGATTATGAAATTATATTAAATTATATGAACCAAAATGGAATAAAATATGAAGATACTCCAACCTTTGCAGGTCAAAAAGAAGAATTTTTCCGCTATTTATTTTCTGGTGTTGAAATCGCCGAAAGAATGTCACAATTAAAAAATTATTTTGGATTTAAAGGCGATGAGGAATTTACCCTTGAACATTTGAGATATGCTAAAGAACATTATGTAATAGATACAGGTTTTGATAATCGCATGACCCCATTTTTAACAGCAATAACACCAGAAACAGAAGAAGAGTTTATTAGATTAATTAATTGTTCAGGAATATAAATGAAAATAATAAAAATTATCGGGGTAATAATTGCGTTGCGTAGATTTCCCTTGTTTTTAAACTAATTTATACTAATATATACATATGAATTCAGAAAAACCAAATCAGCCCACAGAAGAAGAATTGCAAGTTTTTTTAAAGGAGGATTATATTAGAAGTAGTGGTGCTATGCTTATGGGTGAGACGGTAGCCGACTATAGAAAAAGAAAAGAGGAAGAGTGGGATAGGATGCATCCTAAAAAAGAAACTGCTGAAGTTACTGAACTCGTCGTTGCTGAATCAGAAAGCACTCCCAACGAAGAAGTTGAAGAAGAGGAAAGAAAAAGAGCCGAAGCGAGCGAGGTTAAGAGACAAGCTGATCTGAAAATGGTTAGGCAGGAATTAGGACTAGACACTTCTCCCGAAAAACCCAAGAGAAATTACGTGGAGGTGGTGATTGATGATGACTATATGCGGAAAAATTTAATACCGAATAAGGGGCTACGAATGAAAGGGGGAGAAGCAAATTATCAAACAGGAGAGGTGAATTTGATGCGATATGTTATTTCTAAGGATCTTTCTCCTGAATATCGTCAAATTGTCACCGCGAAAATTGAAAAACAAAAAACTAAAGAAGAAAAACTATATCAGCATGAGTCACACCATATTCATAATTGGAAAGATGAGTTAGCTCCCTATCTAGCAGCAAAAAACTTGCGAGAATATTTAGCTTTTCGTTTATTTGATGAAATGTCCGCCTTTACTACGGGAGAACTAGACAGTCAGGACATGACGGCGGAAAATATTTTAGAGGCTTTGCGCACAGCAGAGAAACATATTACAGATTCATACTACGGAGAACCTTTTTCAGATGATGCTAGCTGGTATATGTCACAACACGGTAACGAGCCAGAGGCTCTTTCCCGAAAAATTGACCAAGAGAGATATCATAAAATAATGAGACATTATTTTAAAATTAATGGGCAAAATGTTCTGTCTGTTCTTCAAAAAGACAATAGGATGTCAGAATTTACAGAAATAACTAATCGCTTAATTATTAAGTTAGATCCTATTTTAGAGACAAAAAAAGCTACCGAAGGCCAGAAAGCAAATAGTGGTATGGAGTCAACAGGAAAAACAGAAGGGGTTGAGAATAAAGAAAAAAGTGATAAAGAAGCGGAATTAGTAAGTCTTGAGGAAAGAGAAAAATTAAGTGGTTGGGGTGCAAGCTATGAATTAGCAAAAATTGCAAAAAAGGAGGGTTTAGATTTAGCAAATCTATCAAGAGAAGAGTATGCTGAATATGCAATTAAAAATTCTCTAGCAATTGATGATGATCAATTAAGAATGGCTCCATGGCAAAGAAACGGCACTTCCGTTGAAGAATTATTGGAGGGAAGAAAAAAGGCTAGAACCGAAATTAGTAAAGAGACAGCAGAGGCTTTTGATAAATTTTTCCTTGAAATGAAAGCCAGGGCGGGACAACAAGAACAAGATAGATATCTCTCGGAAAAAATAAGGGTTAGATCTGGAACGAAAGATTCTGATTCATGGTTATTCTTTGGAATTAATGACAGTCTTGACGGAAATAGACCAGAAAATTATAAATCTTATGCCTCAGTCAAAGATCTTAATACTCTGACACCAGAGAGATTTGTTTCCTTTTTAAAAGTACTAAGAGATAGTGGTTATCATGGTGATGTTAAGACTTTTCAG
>CAYUVX010000010.1:0-8954 GCA_964448325.1 uncultured Candidatus Saccharibacteria bacterium | reverse complement strand
GAAAAAATGGTGGAAGGTTATAATACCTAGTGGCTATATGTCAAAAAACTTTACTACTGTAAAAAAATTTCAGGACCCATATAAGACGGGAAGTGCTATTGTCGGAGAAATAAAAAAAATACTTAATATCGAAAAGCCTGATTTAGTTTTTCTAAACGGTTTTTGGTGTCTCAATTGGGCGATTTTAAGGGCTGCCAACGACCTTAAAATACCAATAGTCTCTCTACATGCTGGGGTATGGAATGTTGAGATTGATACTTATGCAGATTTTTATTCTCCAGCTGGAGTAAGGACTATGAAGCAGATGGAAATTGATGCCGCGCTTTATTCCACTAGAAATATTTTTCTGAATAAAACAACTAGAGACTATTTTCAAAAAAATATATATAAGATACCTAAACAGCAAGTTGAGATAATACCATTACCTTGTGAGGATTTGGTAATTAGTAATTCTAAAAAGAAGAAAGTTAGGAAGGGTGTTATAAATATTGGAATTGTAGCTAGGTGGGATAGAATTAAAAATCATAAAGCATTTCATGATTTTGCAATGGAAGCAAAAAAACAGAATAAAAAATGGAATTTTTTTGCGGTCACAACTATTCCGCAGACTGATAGGTTTAAGGAGTTTAAGGCTAGCTACAGTAGCTTGATTAAAGTCTTCAGGCCGATGAGTCAGCGTTCCCTAGTAAGCTTTTACCAAAATATGGATTTTATGCTATTACCATCTCTTTTTGATGTTTCTCCACATGTTGTTGTGGAGGCTGCATTAGAAGGCGTTCCAACTTTTATTTCAAAAAATGTTGGTTATGCGGGGTTATTTAAGGAGAATGATTTGAATGATTTTATTATTGATTTTTCTAATTCTGCAAAAGCCGTTAATAAAATAAGTAAAATGGAAAACTTTAAATACCCATCGCATTTCATTAAATTATTGAAAGAAATACATGACCCAGATAAAATATTTAGTAAGTATGATTTATTATTTAATAAATTGATTCATAAATAAATAAAAATATTAAGACTAATATTAATTTGTCATGATTAAAAATAATAAAAAATCTCTTGTATCTATTATTATTCCTGTATATAACGGGGAAAAATATCTAGTAGAAGCAATAGAGTCTGTGATAAATCAAACTTATCAAAATTGGGAACTTATCATCGTTAATGATGCTTCTACTGACTCTAGTAAAAAAATAGCTTCCGGTTATCTTAAGAGAGATAAGAGAATAAAATTAATTAATCACAAAAAAAATAAATATCGCTCTGGAGCTTTAAATACAGGAATAAAGGCTTCAAATGGAAAGTATATATCATTCCTGGATGCGGATGATATTTATTTTGATGATAAAACTACCAAGCAGGTTGAATTTCTAGAAAACAGACTGGATATCCACATGGTTTATGGTGATATGGAGGTTTTTGATGATAACGGTGAGCGATATATTGAAAGCTCAATTAAATTTAAAGGAAACCCTAGAGATGTCCTTCTGGAGATTAGTGAGATGGAAATTACTCTTGGGACTGCAGCATTTAGTCTTTTATGCTATAAAAATGATCCCAAAGGTATTCCTGGTTGTTCAGTGATGATCAGGAGAGAGGTTTTTGATAAAGTTTCCTTTGATGAACAATTAAAAACTAGTCAAGATTATGATCTTTGGTTTCAGATTATTGGCCAGGGCTATAATTTGGCTAAATTTCCGATTTTAACATATCGTTATCGGCACCATTCTGAACAGACTACTGTACTTAAAAATAAAGAGTTAAAAAGGCAAACATATAATTACATAATTAAGAAATTACAAAACTGGCAGTATTTCAAGGTACCGGGTAAGACTAGACCTAAAATTCTTCTAATACCAAATACTCCTAATTGGGCGTTTGATTTTGAGGCAGATGAGCTAATAAGGAATTTCTCAGATTGTTATGATTTTGACAAAATATATCATCAGGATTTCTTAATCGGTTATCAAAATTATTCTAAATATGATAAAATTTTTGTTTTTTTCTGGCCGGCAGCTCAGCATATCCTGAGTAAGTTATCCGAGAAAGAAGCTAAAGAGAAATTAATAGTTGGCGTTTTTAGTTTTAATAGTTGGGAGGGAAAAAAGAGAGAAGCCAAGGAGTTATTTAAAAAATTCCGAGCAGTAATTGTTAATGATAAAAAACTTTATGAAATATTTAAGTCCAAGGATCACTTAACTTATTATGCAAAAAAATGGGTTAACACTAATATTTTTAGTGCAATGCCAAATGTAGATAGGGAAAGTAAAAAGTTAGTAGTTGGTTGGACTGGTAACCCAAACCATCACGGGCATAGTTATAAAGGTTATTGGGATATCCTAGTTCCTGTGTGTGAACGTAATAAAGATTGGATTACTTTAAAATCAGCTTTAAAAACAAATTCCGTGCCTTTTAATAAAATGCCGGATTACTACAATTCAATTGATGTAATCACTTGTTTAAGCAAAGGGGAGACCGGACCGAATTCCTTATTAGAGGCTGGTGCTTGCGGTAAACCAGCTGTTTCTGTTAATGTGGGGGTAGCCAAAGAATTAATTAGTGATCATGTAAATGGGCTTTTGATCCAAAGAAATCAGCAAGCCCTCGAAAAAGCTTTGAGAAAACTTTATGATAATAAAAATAATCTTAAACGGATGGGGCAGAAGATGCAAAAAGAAATTCTTAGAAATTGGAGCCTAAAAAAGAATATAAATTGTTATAAACAAATATTTAAATAATATAATAAAATGAAAATTGTTGAATTAGTACCAGATTTACATGCAATAAATAGTATAGCTAATAATGCTATTTATTCTCATACCGCTACATTATCTGACGGCTTGGCTGACCTAGGACACGAGACTCACGTCTTTTGTTCGGAGGAGTCTGTGTCCCGAGCAGTAATGCATACTTCCACACCACCTTTATTTAAAATGAATAACACCGAGAGGGTTAATAGATTGTATACCTTTATGCATATTTCTAGAGCTTTTGAGTTTGCTAAAAAGGAAAAAGCAAAGATCATTCACTCACATTTTACACTTCTTGCTTCATTCTTTGCTCCATTGGTAGATATACCTACATTGACATCTGTCCATAGCCCTATCACTGACGATATAAAGCATTTTTTGCAGAATTATAAGGATGGGAAGTATATCTCATTTTCACTTGCCCAAAGAAAGCAAATGCCTCAATTGAATTGGTATGCTAATATTTATCATGGTGTAGACACAAATGTTTTTAGTTTTGAATCAGAACCAGAAGATTATATGCTTTATTTAGGTAGGGTTACTGAGGAAAAAGGTGTTCATTTTGCAATAGAAACGGCTAAAGCTACAGGAATCCCTTTAAAAATAGCGGGGCCTAGTTATCCTGCGGAGGGATATTGGCATAAGATGATTGAACCCCATATAGATGGTAAACTTATTCAGTATGTTGGCCATGTTAGTTTTTTTGAAAAAATAAAATTATTACAAAAAGCAAAGCTTGTTTTGTTTCCTACAATGTATCATGAGGCTTTTGGTTACGTGTTAATTGAAGCAATGTCTTGTGGGACGCCGGTTATTGGTTTTGGTAATGGATCTGTCCCAGAAATAATAAAAGATGGTAAAACAGGTTATGTTGTAAATAATGTGCAGGAAATGATAGAAGCAGTGGGGAGAATAAATAAAGTAGACCGTAAGGTTGTTAGAAAAAGGGCGGAAGACTTTTTCAGCCTTAAAAAGATGATATCTGGATATGAGAAAGTTTTTAAGAGGGTGATAGAAGAAGTGGCTTTTAAGAACGATAAAAAAAATATAGCTGATAAAAAATCCTCTGAGGTCTAGTAATATAGAATTATTTTAGATACCAGAGGCTTATTTTATAGCCTTTCTTTTTAGGTAATCAATTGAGTAGTTTAAAGCTGTTTTGTCAAAAGTATTTTTTTTATTGTTACATTCTATAATATCTTGAAATAACTGATCCACCAGCTTCTCCTCCTCAGCAGTATTTTTTTTAACAATTAATATATTTAAAATACCCTGGCAGGCTTTTTCTTGGTTTAAAGTTAAAACTCCTAGAAAATTAGTAATTTGCCTTTTCATGATTGTGTAGGCAGATTGTATCTGTTCTGCTCTAAATTTGCTTCCTATTTGTTCCTGGTGCGTTCTATATTTTAAAAGTACCTCAGGTATATTGTGAATATCCGCGATTGTTGAGATTTTTGTTAGTAAATCAAAATCCTCTGCGTGAGGAAATTCTTTTGTGTATAGTAAACCTGTATCATTCAGAAATTTCTTACGAATTCCTACTGACGGATGAGCCAGACAGTTAAAGAATAATAAATTTGACTTAATATTTGCTGACTCAGAAGCATAGTCGTATAGTGTATTCTGTCGTCCAAAGGATTGGATCCATGTACCGCATACCACACAGTCTGGATGCTCATCCATATATTTTATTTGCTTTTCTATTTTTGTTGGAGAAGCAATATCATCGGAGTCCATTCTGAAGATATACTCTCCGGAGGCTTTTCCTATCCCTTTGTTCATAGCTAAGGCGTCACCTATATTTTTCTCCAAATTTAATATGTTAATTCTGGCGTCATTTATATTTTTCGCAATTTCAAGGGATGAATCTGTAGAACCGTCATTAATGATAATTAATTCAAAGTCCTTAAATGTTTGATTCAAAATACTCTGTACTGATTCAGCCAGGTATTTTTCGGCATTATAGACAGGCATTAATATTGAGGCTTTCATAAATCAAAAAATTTTATATTTGCTTTGTCTTTTAAATAAGTTAAATAAAAACTTTTGTTTTTATCATATGAATTATTATAAAAAAATACCTTTTTCCCTAATAAATAACCGGCAATACATACGTGTAGTCTGTCTGTGTATAATTCTTTAAACTCATTTAATTGATCAAAGAAAGGTAACACATCTGTCATATCATTACCAGTCCCTGATAAATTATAGTTACTTTTTGGCAAATCAATTTTATTTGTTGCTTCTAAATCTATCCGATAAAAATAACCTTTATTATATTTATTACCTTTTGAAATATTAATACTATCGATATATAAGGCAGTGTCGGGGACCATAATAGCATCTGGTATAGCCTCTTTACTAATATAATCATCTCGTCTAAAAAAAATGATCTTACTTTTATCAACTCTTGCTAGGAAATCGTCAAGAGCTTGATGTTTTTTATAGGTTGAGGGTAGAATAATAATTTTATCAAATATATCTAGAGCTCTGTCTATTACTGCAATCATTCTATCAAAATAAACCTCAATCCAGGCCCCACCACCACCAAAAACAAATGTTTTATATTTATCATTATTTCTATATTTTTCAAGCCTATCAAAAATAACAGATTCATCATCCTTTAGATAAACATAATCTAAATTATTATCATTAAAAATACGTAGCGAGCCCTCTCTTATCAATGAATCACCATAATTACCAAAATTTCTTAAATAAATAAAACTAGAATTACCAATAGCATTAACTATTGGTTTGTATAGGTTTTTATCGAAATGTTGCAATTTCATCGAAAATTAATTATATCACTAAGCCATTAACTTTAATAGAGTATTTTGCTATAATTAGTGGATGCGTAAAGAGAAAAATTGGTATCTGACTCCGCTAGGGCGGGTTTTTAGTGAATTAGATAGTCAGGCAGAAGGCTTGACTAATATTGAGGCTCAGAAAAGACTTAAAGATCATGGCTTGAATATTCTTCCTCACGAAAAACCATATTCAAAGCTAAGCTTGTTTTTAAGTCAGTTTAAAAGTCCCTTGGTTATTATTTTTATATTGGCTGGTGGTATTTCTTTATACCTTGGTCACTATTCTGATGCCATATTTATTATTATTGTTTTACTTATAAATACTTCGGTTGGCTTTTATCAGGAAAATAAAGCCAATTCTTCCCTGAATGCCTTGCGCAGTATGGTAAAGATAAGAGCTAGGGTTTTAAGAGAGGGTAATTTAAAAGAAATTGATAGTGAGGAATTGGTCCCTGGAGATATTATTCAGCTTAAGGCGGGAAGTAAGGTTCCGGCTGATGCCAGATTGGTGGAAGTGAAAAATTTGAAAATTAATGAATCCAGTTTGACCGGTGAATGGTTGGCTGTGAACAAGTCTATTGGTGAGATCACAGAAAAAATTACCATTGGTGATCAAAATAATATGGTATTTATGGGAAGTATTGTGGAAGAAGGGACAGCCGTGGCGATAGTGGTGGAGACGGGTTTAAGAACGGCCATCGGTGGTATTGTGTCTTTGCTTCGAGAAACCAAAGAAAGGGAAACTCCGCTTCAGAAAAAAATATCTATTCTTTCTCGCTGGGTTGGCCTTTTTGTCTTATTTATCATTGTTGTGGTTATAATTTTAGGTTATCTTAACGGGCAATCATTTAACGATATTTTTATTGCTTCACTTGCTCTGGCTGTTTCGGCTATTCCTGCTGGATTATTACCCGCTATCACAGTTATTTTAGCCTTGGGTATGCGCCGGATCCTCAAGCATAATGGTTTGGTTAGGAAATTAATTGCTAATGAGACATTGGGTAGTGTAACGGTTATTTGTACTGATAAGACGGGAACTTTAACTGAAGGGAAAATGCAGGTTAGCCATATTCTGACTGGAACACAGGAACTTTTAAATAATAATAAGGATCCCATTGTTGATATAAAAATAGCCAATGGTTTGGAATCCCATATACATGCCTTAAAGGCGGCGGTTTTATCTTGTGATGCTTTTATTGAAAATCCAAATGATGAATTTCGTGAGTGGATTGTGCGTGGGGATGCCACCTCGCGAGCATTATTAATTGCTGGAGCTCATGCTGGTCTCTCAAAAAAGAAATTGGGCGAGGAGTATCCTTTGATAGACAGATTTGCTTTTAATTCTGATGCCAAATATTCTGCTTCTTTTCATATCAAGCCGGATGGAGGAAAAATTTTATATGTTATTGGGGCTCCAGAAATTGTTTCGCAAAGAGCAATTAATTTTGATGTAGATGGTAAAAAAGATAATTTGGATTCTCATGAACATAGAGAATTATTGGAAAAACTTGAAGTGCTGACGCAGAAGGGTTTACGAGTTATTGCTTGTGCTTATCGAGAATTTTCTAAGACAGAGAAGGTGGGTGCAATAAGTGATTTAACCCAAAACCTCACTTTGGTAGGATATATAGCCTTGAAGGACCCATTACGTGAAGATGCCAAGGATTCTATTGCTTTGACCAAGCGCGCTGGTATTAGAACTATTCTTATTACTGGTGATCATCCTCTGACGGCACAATCTATAGCCACTGAAGTAGGTATTGAAGCTGATAACAATATGATTATGAAAGGTACTGAATTAGATCTTTTATCTGATGAGGAGTTGGAGGAAAAAGTAAAAGTAATTTCTATTTATGCCCGAGTTTCTCCAAATCATAAACTTCGTATTGTAAATGCTTTGCAGGCTAAGGGGGAAGTTGTGGCAATGATCGGTGATGGCGTAAATGATGCGCCTGCTCTCAAGGCTTCTGATGTGGGGGTAGTGGTAGGTTCTGGTACGGATGTAGCTAAGGAGGTTGCTGATATGGTACTTCTAGATGATGACTTTAATACAATACTCAAAGCTATAGAGCAGGGGAGAGTTATTTTTCAGAATATACGAAAAGTTTTTGTATACTTGGTGGCAGATGATTTTTCTGAATTATTTATTTTCTTAGTTTCCATGGCTCTTGGTTTGCCTTTACCGCTTTTGGCGGCTCAGATACTTTGGATAAATTTGGTGGAGGATGGTTTGCCGGATATTGCACTTACAACAGAGCAAGAAACTTTTGGTGTTATGGATGAAAAACCGCGCCAGCCAGATGAGCCGATATTGAATCAGCCAATAAAGAAATGGCTAATCAGAATATTTTTGATAAATGGTTTGGCTGCTTTTCTTTTATTTTTCTTCTCTTGGAAGATCACTGGGGACTTGTCAAAAACAAGGTCAATTGTCTTTGCTCTGATGTGTATGGACTCATTATTTTTTGCTTTCAGCGTTCGGTCATTTAAGCAATCAATATTTAGAAAAGATATTTTCTCCAATAAGCTTTTGGTGGGAGCAGTGCTTATAGGTCTTTTCCTTCTAGTAATTGCTGTTTATATTAAACCTCTACAAATACTATTATCTACTGAACCTCTTTTGATTCTTGATTGGGTTATTATTATTGGAATCAGTATTCTTGAAATTTTATTGATAGAGCTGTTTAAGAAGAGGGTATTCTTTCCAAAATCTGTTTTAGCCTATAAATAAGTAAATTACCCCCAGCTATTGACTTTTTGTCTATAATTTGCTATACTTGATAATGGGTAGAAAAGGGAGCAAAAGGGCTTCCTTTTGATTGTTATTTTGACAACTTGTTCAAGAAAGGGAGGGGAAGGAATGAAGAATATTAGTAAGGGGGATATCCTGACTTTTGTAGCATTGGCGTTCGTCGCTTCCGTGATTGTTTTTGGTGGTAGATATCTGATTGTGGGATTTTGTGAGATGAATCGGACGATTCTTCTCATGCAGACTCAGGCTGAAAAAGCCACGGCGCGAGAGAGGGTTCTCAATAACCTGTTGAAACAGGTCACGGACGAACAGGAGGCAGAAAACAAGGAGGAAAACAGCGAGGGTGTGGAGACGAACGGGATCATAGAATTCCGTGGCATCAAGACAGTTCTGAAGTTCTAAGAAGAAACGAAGAAAAAGGAGAAGTAGAGATGAAGAAGATGATCTATGTTGTAGCGATGCTCTTGGTTAGTTCAATCTGGTGCCAGGCGGAAACGTTCTGGTATCAGGCACTCGCCGGGGGCGGCGCGTTGAAATCGTATTGCCTCGAACAGTCGGTTCAGGCCAATATCGGCATTGGCGGTGGCGATGATGTTGTCGCTATTCCCAGCGCTGATCAAAGCGTCTGGGTGGAAAGCCTCG
>CAYUVX010000009.1:2052-9132 GCA_964448325.1 uncultured Candidatus Saccharibacteria bacterium | reverse complement strand
AAAGTTCATAAATTAAAAGGAAAGGAGATTACCAAACTAAGAAGAAAAATAGGAATTGTTTTTCAAGATTTTCGCCTTTTACCAAATAAAACCGTTTACGAGAATATCGCTTTTGCCATGGAAGCTGCTGGCAAGACAGATGAAGAGATCGAGGCTGATGTACCTCATGTTTTAGAATTGGTGGATATCGGTAATAAAATATACAGCTTCCCCAACGAGCTTTCCGGTGGAGAAAAACAACGAGTGGCTATTGCTAGGGCCATTGTGAATCAGCCAGATGTTATTATTGCCGATGAGCCAACTGGTAATTTGGATCCGGCCAATGCTTTTGAAATAATTCAAATTTTAAAAAAGATTAATGATTTAGGTACTACGGTTATAATCACCACTCATAATAGAGGAGTGATTGATTCTCTCGGGAAAAGGGTAATCAGCATGCAAGGTGGGAAAATAGTGCGTGATGATAAAAAGGGTAGTTATGTATTATAATTAATAATCAATTATGTTTATCACAAAAATAAAAAGAGTCTTTCGGGCGGGAGTTACCAATTTTTGGCGTAATGGTTTCGTCTCATTATCATCCCTTGTGGTGATGTTTATTGCTTTGTTTATCATTACTTCACTTATATTTATGAGCGCTATTATGAGGTTTTCTTTGGATGAGATAAAAGATAAAGTGGATGTAAATGTATATTTTACTACTGATGCCAATGAAGCAGATATTTTTAGTCTTAAAAAGTCTATTGAGAATATTGGCGAGGTAGCTTCCGTAAATTATATATCACGTGAGGACTCTCTTATCAATTTTAGAGAAAGGCATAAAGATGATGCTCTTACTTTGGAAGCCTTGGATGAATTAGGAGAAAATCCCCTGAACGCTTCTTTAAGTATAAAGGCTAAAGAACCTTCTCAATATGAAGCCATAGCCAAGTTGCTTGGCACGGATGATTTATTGGCTGGTGGGCGTAATTCTATTATAGAAAAAGTAAATTATTATCAAAATAAAATAGTGATTGACAAGTTGACAAAGATAACGGAAGCAACAAATACTTTTGGTTTTTGGGTAGCGATGATTTTCCTAATTATTTCTATAATCATTACCTTTAATACTATTCGTCTTGCCATATTTATTTCTAAGGATGAAATATCCGTTATGCGTCTGGTAGGAGCCTCTGACCGCTATGTAAAAGGACCGTTTGTAGTTTCTGGTATTCTTTATGGTATTGTGGCTGCGATACTGGTGATCCTTGTTTTCCTTGGACTGACATTTTGGATTGGTAATTTATCCAAGAACTTTTTCATTGGTCTAGATTTATTTGATTTTTATTTGAAAAACTTTGGGCAGATATTCTTGATTGTTTTTGGTTCCGGTATCGCTTTGGGAGCCATCTCCAGCTATTTAGCAGTTAAGAAGTATTTGAAAGTATAGTTTTCCATAAGTTTACCTTGGTCTCGATTTTAAACTTGAATTTTCTTTATTTTTAGCGTATCCTGTTTCTATTGCGGGATCGTCTAATGGTAGGACACATCCCTCTGAAGGATGTTATCTTGGTTCGAATCCAGGTCCCGCAGCAAATCAACCCCCAAAAAGGGGGTATTTGATTTGTTGTGGGAAGAAAGCAAATGATTTTGCTTTCGACTGGATTCGAAAAGGTTCTCCCATATTTTTGAGTAATTCAGATTATGAAAAAATGGGAAACCTATACTGCTCATGTAATGAGAGAAAGATGTACTCATGGTCCAGGTCCCGCAGCCAATAAAGTTACGCTTATTTTTCAACACAAAATATTGACCTGTTTTCTGGGTTAGAATTTTGGTATAATAAAATCTATGGAAAGCTATAATAAACTTGTCAGAGACAATATTCCCAATATCTTGGATCAAAAAGGAATTCCTTATGAGAAGAGGATAGCGTCACCTGAAGAATATAAGACCGAATTGATTAGGAAATTAAACGAAGAAGTTCAGGAATTTTTACAATCTGATGGTGACCCAGAGGAATTGGCTGATGTGTTGGAGGTCATTGAAGCTTTAAGAGGATTACCAGATTATGTTGACGTAGAGGGATTAAGAATAAAAAAACGAGCCGAGAGAGGAGGATTTGATCAGAAAATAATTCTTAAGGGTCAAAAGGACTAGATTTTAAAATAGTTCCAACTTCATACCAGATTGCCAGCATTTAACATATTGCATTAAATAGGTGGTAGTTATATAATATAGACTATGGAAAATACACAAAAATTTACTCCCGGGACAAAAATTGTTATTGTCGAAGATGACAAATTTCTCGGTGGATTGGTTTCTAAAAAATTAATAGATGAGGGATGTGATGTTCATCATGTGGAAAGTGGCGAATTGGCGCAAGCTTTGGTGGAAGCAGAAATGCCAAGTTTGATATTTTTAGATTTACTTTTACCTGGTATGAGTGGTTTTGATGTTTTAGCTGGCTTTAAGAAAAATGATAATACAAAAAATATTCCAGTCATTATCCTTTCAAACCTTGGGGAAAGGGAAGATATTCGAAGGGGTCTAGATTTAGGGGCTACCAGTTTTTTAATCAAAGCATCTATGACCGTAGATAGTATTATTGCTGAAGCTTCCAGAATACTCCGTGCTAGGAGTAAGTAGGTAAGTATTCTCGCACTTCAGGAAATAACTCTCTTCACTTAACGGAATACCTAATCGCTCCGAGAGTTTTTCCTGAAGTGATTAAATAGTAAAGCTTTTATTTATTATTCCATTCGCCGTTTCAAAGACAGGGGAGGTGTAAATAGTAGAATAGCTTTCATCATCATTCTTTTTCTCCACTCTGGCATAATATTTTCCGTTAGAAACAAGGCAGTAATATTGGCCAATTCTATCGGCCACTTTATTTGTAATTTCTACATTGAGGTCGGCAGAAAAGATCCTGATAATAGCAAAAGATAAAGGATCGCCATTTTTTTCAAGAAGAGAGCCATGGACTTTTTGTTTCAGACCAAATTTCCTAAGTAATAATAGTAAGAGATATAAAATAAAAATAACAATATTATAAGGAGCCGTGACCAGAAACAGTGATATCAAGGAGACGATAAAGCCGATTCTAAATATCCAATCAGTAATAATTCTCACTATTTTCTCCCTGCGTGAATAAAATTTCATCAATTTCTTTTTTCCTTTAATAAATTCATTCCAATCAAATTTCAGTGGATCAAGGGGAATATTTTTGCTGATCAAGGCACCAGTATTTTGGATGTTTAGCTCTTCTCCAAAATATAAATTAGAATATAGTGTATCTTCAGTTTTACCACTAAGCTTTTGCGAAGGGAATAAATAGTTTGTTTTATTGGCGATCAAAATATATCGGCCAGCTGGCACTAGGAAGCCATACCTTCCATCAAGATCGGTAATAGAGGTATTTGTATTTGATCCGTCAATATTTTTAAGAGTAACATAAGCCGGATCAATCGGCTGTTTGGTGACACTGTCATAAACGGTACCCCAAGGGCGTTTTCTCTTTTTAAGCCCCAAAGCACTTAATAATAAAGCCCATAATCTGAAAGGAAGAAGCAGTAAATCAGCCATAACCATTCCGTTTAAGGCAAATATTCCCGTTGCTGCGGCACCTCCAATTATGACTCCGGCGGTGGTGATAGTATTTGTGACTGTTAAGCCGGTTTTTCCTGAGACAATGCGTTTTGCATTCAGAATAATTTTTCCGGTAGTGGTGCCAAGGACAGCAATATTTCCAAGGTCTAGATTTTCTATATTAGTAATTGGAATTAAATTATTATTATCAGTATTGGAATTGTTGTCAGTACTATCTGTTAAGGTAGGAGTGCTAGTGCCACTGTTTGCACAGCTTTGAATAATATTTGGAATTAAACCTCCAGAGCAATTAGTAGGAACTTTTGAAATAATCGAGCGATTTTGATTATTATTTTCACAAACAGACCAAGTAGAATAATTGTAATTTGTACACTCTGGGAGAGTGATAACGGGTCTAGGTCTGACAACTATATTGGCTGTGGCTACTTTATTAATATCAGCTTGGGCTCGGGCTTGAATGGTAATGTTTATAGCTCCCAGAGCATTTGCCGGGGAACTGTAAATTGTGGTGGTACCTGTCTCTGGATTTATTTTTCCATAAAAGCCTTCCGCTATTGTCTCAATTGGGATTATAGACCAATTTACACCTGTAGTGCTGGTGCCAGTGACTGTAGCTGTAAGCTTGACGGATTCTCCAATATAAATTGTGCTGGTAGCTGGACTGATGGAAATACCAATACCTTCTTTTACTGTTACTGTGGAGGAGGCTTTTACTGTGCTACTAGCTATGGAAGTGGCGATAATATGGTAAATACCAGGCGTACTAGAGGAAGTATAAATTCCAGCATTTGTAATGTTTCCTCCTATTGTTCCTTCACTAATACTCCAATTTACACCTGTAGTGCTGGTGCCGGTGACTGTAGCCGAAAAAGGAAAAGAACTATTTGTGGATATGTTTAATGAAGTTGGATCAATGGAGATGTCAATTGGCATAACACATGATCTAGACAATTCTTCTGTAGTACAACAATTGGCATGGCTTGCAGTGCGAGTCTGTATCATGTCCGCACACTCTGTCCATTCAGTATATGTACAGTTTTGGCATGAGCTCCCGCTATGCTTTATCCAGGTGGTTTTAACACCATTATCTCCGGGGATATTGTCAAAAGTAATCCACCCAATATTTTCCCCCCAAGCATTACCACTAAAGGTATTAATTCCGCTAGAATTTGTGGTAATTAGGACTCCGCCACCGCTTGGAGCAAAGTCTATCCACCCAATATTTTCCCCCCAAGCATAGCCATAAAGTTCACTATTGGAAACGTAAACTTGACCTTCGGTTTCCTCACCTTCAGTACCAAAGTTAATCCAGCCAACATTGTCATTCCAGGCAAAGCCATAGGCTGGGCTAGCCTTATTCTCTGTCTTTAAATCAAGGACAGTTGCCAGTAAATTTACTTGATAATTATTTAAAAAGGAATTAAAGGATCCGGCCATTATCATCAAAAGAAAGAGCCATAGGCAACCAAGGAGATATTTTTTTATGTAATTTCTCATTTGATAAAGTTAATTATATTTATAAGATTTGTTTTAAATTATATCACATAAAGTGCTTTTTTGTAATAGCATCAGATATTCTTTATTACCTGAACCACCAAGAATAGGGGATTCAATTATATTTATTATTTCCAGGCCGTTTTTTCGGGCAAAACTTTTTATCTTTTCTAATACTTTTTCCCTGATTTCTTCAGTTTTTATAATACCATTTTTATTTTTAGCTTCTTTTTTTGTTTCAAATTGAGGTTTGATTAAGGCTATTATTTGACCTTGTTTTTTAAGTAGATCTTTAACTTTTGGTAGAATTAATTCTAAGGAAATAAAAGATACATCTATGACAGCCAAGTCTATTTTTTCTGGAAGACTTTTTAAGTCCCTTATGTCAGTTTGTTCCATTGATATTATCCGCTCATCTTTTTTTAATTCCGAATCAAGCTGATTTGTACCTACGTCCACAGCGTAAACTTTTTTAGCTCCTTTTTGTAGTAAGCAATCAGTAAAACCACCGGTAGAAGAGCCAACGTCCAAGCAAGTTAAATTTGTCGGATTAATTTTAAATTCGTTTAACGCTTTTTCCAATTTTAAACCACCCCGGCCGACAAATTTTGGTTGTTCCAATATTTCAATTATTAAATCAGCAGAATCAGGAAATTCCTTTGCTGTTTTAGTAATTATTGTACCGTTTACCTTGACCAATTTTTTTTTGATTAAATCCGTGGCCACATTACGGCTTTTTGTCAGTTTCCTATTTACAATAAGTATATCTAATCTTGTCATCCTGTTATTCTAACATATTTACCCGCCCAATTTTTGATTCCAAATATTGGCCGGTGAATTAGTAAATTATGAGTATATTTGATATACTCATAGTATGAAATTACGGCATTATTTATCTTTAGTTGGTTTGGCCTTTTTTTTGGCCATTTTTGGCTTGGTTTATACTGGTGTCGTGGATGTCGGTTTCCTTGATCTAAAGTCAAAAATTAATTTTCTTCCATTGCTAATTATTGCTGCCGCTTTTGTGGACAGTATTAATCCCTGTGCCTTTTCTGTTCTCTTTATTACTTTGGCTTTTTTATTTAGTCTTGGTCAAAGTCGAAAACAGATTATAAAAACCGGTTTGGTTTATGTTTTGGGGATATTCTTAACTTATATTTTAATCGGCCTAGGAATTTTGCAGGTTTTGACTGTTTTTAATATTCCAAATAGTATGGCCAAGTTGGGGGCTATTGCTATCATCATTTTTGGTGTCATTAGTTTGCTCAATGAGTTTTTTCCAAATTTTCCCATCAAACTTAAATTACCGGACGCTTCACACAAAAAAGTAGGGGAGCTTATTGCCAAGGCCACTGTGCCCGCCTCTTTTTTGCTTGGTTTACTGGTGGGCATGTTTGAATTTCCTTGTACTGGTGGTCCATATTTATTGGTTTTAGGTTTACTTCATGATGATGCTTCATTTGTCAAAGGTTTTGTCTACTTAGTTCTTTATAATCTTATTTTTGTTCTTCCTTTATTGATCGCTATCTTTATTTCTACTGATAAGCCGATTTTGGAAAAGTTGGACAAATTGAGACGAATGGAAACCAAGAAGGCTAGGGTTTGGGTAGCGCTGATATTGATTGTTTTGGGTTTATTAGTTTTTTTGATATAATCATATTATGACTGAAGATATAAATAATAAGTATCAGGAGATTTATAAGAAAATGGAAGCAATGAAAGCTTCTGGTAGCCTGGATTTGTCTACCGAGGAGGATTTGGCGATAGCAATTATGAACCTTATTTCCTTGGAGGAACATTTCTTTTTTACTGGTGCCAAGACTGATAAGCTAGAGTATTATGATTTATTAGACGAAGTTCGGGCAATGCGAACCAAACTTTTAGCCAGATTGATAGATAAAAAGGAAGGAGAAGTTTGGTGTATTTCCAAGCATTTACTGGCTACTTCTATGCGTCTGATGGAAGTGGGTACAAAATTACAAAAGGAGGGTAAAAAAG
>CAYUVX010000009.1:0-2042 GCA_964448325.1 uncultured Candidatus Saccharibacteria bacterium | reverse complement strand
AATTTGTTTTTTGCCCTAAGATTGAAGATAGTAAAGATTCCGGATTTAAAAGAAATGGCTGATCAGGAAAAGCCCATGACTCTGAAGGATGTGATGGGTAAATTAGTAGATTGTTGTAACGAATAAATTAATATGCAAGATAAAAAACAAATAATGTCATCTATACTTATAGTCATAATTGTTATTTTGATAATATGGATTTTTGTTTATTTTAATAGTGAAAATAAACCAGTGGTGAATGGGGAAATAACTAATATAGCTACTTCAACAGTAATTGAAGGGGATTCCCCGCTGGATATCTTTGCTAAATGCGTGACTGATTACGGCCTTACAATGTACGGGGCCGTATGGTGTAGCCATTGCCTCAATGAGAAGAAAGCCTTTGGTGAGTCATTTAAATATATAAATTACGTGGAATGCCCAGATAATATACAGCTTTGCGTGGATGCAGGGATAAATGGTTATCCTACTTGGTCAGACAAGGCCGGAAATAAATATGAAGGTGAGCAGGGTTTATCTGGTCTAAGTAAAATTACCGCCTGTGAATTGCCACAGTAAAACTTATTAACATTTTATATTGTGTTTATTTTTAGACTTGTTATAATAGAATGAGCTTAATTAGCTTTTATTAATGCCCAAAAATTTTTATAAAAAATTTGATAGGTAAATTTATTAATTTAACAATAAAATTATGAAGAAAACAGTTGGTTCAAAAAAAGGTTTCACTCTTTTGGAAATCTTGTTAGTTGTTGGTATCATTTCTATCTTGGCGGGAATCGTTATCCTTGCTATTAACCCCACCAAACAGCTTGGTGACACTCGTAATGCACAAAGAAGGTCAGATGTACTGACTATTTTGAATGCTATTTATCAGTATTCTATCGATAGTGATGGAGCCATCCCAACTACAGTTGATGGTACTGGTGATTGTGATCTGGACGGTAACGAAATAGATATTGATGATGCAGGTACTGGTGTTGATCTTTATACTGATTTAGTTGTGTCTGATGATGAAGCAACATATTTAGTGGCTATTCCTCATGATCCACAAGCTACATCAACAGATTCTGGTGCGGGCTCTGGTTACGCTATCGTAACTACTACAGGAGGCAGAATCACTGTCTGTGCTCCTTTGGCAGAGAATGGTGCTGAAATAAGTGTTACCAGATAATATTTAGCTTAATTTTCTGCTTTCTTAATCTGATAAGCTTTCTGTCTATTTTGTCAGCTTGTTTAATGAATAATAAATGTCTTTACCCCTAGAAAAACTAAAAGAAATACTAGTCTCTGGTGAGTATGTCAAAGAGGATAATTTTGACAGAATTGCTACTATTGCTATTAAAAAAGGTGAGCCAGTAGAAATTGCATTGGTAAAAGAAGAAATTATAAAGGATGAAAAGCTAGGTGAAATTTTAGCAAAGCACTTCAATGTTTCTTATATTGATTTGAAGGAAGAAAATCTTCAGAATGATTTACTGGAAATGTTACCAGAAGTGGTGGCCAGAGCGCAAGGAGCCATTATTTTTGCTAAAACACTTGAAGGCTACAATTTGGCCACTTCTGATCCATCAAATTTTGACTTTATCAAAAGAGTTGATCAAGCCACTGATGGCCGAATCACTATTTTTTATGCTACGCCATTGGGTATGCTAGAAGCGTTAAAAGCCTATAAAAATAACATTTTTAAAAATGTTGTAGATTTGATTGAAAATTATAATGTTCATAATGATGAGAGTAGCGTGGTACTTTTAGTAAATCAATTTTTGGAATATGCTTATGATAACAATGCTTCTGATGTCCATATAGAGCCATTGGCAAACGGAACTGTTTCAGTCCGTTTCAGAATTGACGGTATACTAAACGAAGTAGTCCGGTATCCGATAGAGATGCATGAGAAAATAATCTTTCGTATAAAGATCATGTCACATCTACGGACAGATGAACGTGATGCCACTCAGGATGGTCGTTTTGAGTATAAAAAAGAAAATATGGAATTCGACGTCCGTGTCTCTATTTTACCAGTGACCAATGGGGAGAACGTG
>CAYUVX010000008.1:5319-9555 GCA_964448325.1 uncultured Candidatus Saccharibacteria bacterium | reverse complement strand
GCTACCGGTAGATTTTACAATGACCAAAGTGGAACCTAAAAGGGGTGGAGTAATATCAAGAGTAAATTGGCCGATCACATCTTCATTTTTATCTTTGAAATCATGAAGATAAGGTCCGTTTTCACTAGTGCCGTCCTGATAATCAGTGGGGGCATGTGCCAGATGCCAACGATAATAATCAATACCAGCTTCGGCAATTTGAATAGCTGATTCACGGTCCGATGCAAGTCTTGATGATTTTATATCAATGACCGCCCAGCCGGTTAAAGCGCCAAGTAAATAAACGGCAATTGCACCAAAAACGATTACTTGAATCAATATATAACCATTATTTTTTAATTTATTTTTCAACATTTTATAAATTATCCTTTAGATTTCTAATGGAAGCTTGGGTGGTCATATAAAGTGGTGCTGGTGATTTGGATGGATCTGAATCAATAATAATATTTACCTTTATCAAACGTACTAAAGGGGTATTTACTGGATCAGTTAAAGGCTCGGATGTACCGTCATAATTGGTATCATAATAAAGAAAAATAGAGCTACTAGCATTGGCAATATTGTGAATTACTTCCCTCACAGTTTCGTTAGCTGGATTATAAATAAAGGGAGTGCCCGAGGGTTTAATAGTCCCTCTTTTAAGAGTTGTCCCTTCAAGAAAGTATCGTACTTTTTCTATTGGTGAATCCTCGTCAATATTATTATAAAAAGTGATAGATGAGGTTGCTGTTTGAACCAAGGCATAGGCCCCCATATTCGAAGGCGACATAGAACGAAATTCTGAGCTAATATTTTTAAGTGCTCGTCTGGCATCCTCTTGAGCGATTAAATTATCATTGGAAATGCGATTTAAGGAAAAAATATCCAATTGGAAAGTGACAGCTGCTATACCAATAATCACAAAAATAAACATAGCAATAAGCATTTCCACCGCTGTAAAACCTGATTTTGTATTTATTTTTTTTATGGGCATTATATTTATAGATTTAGATTTGCCTTATATTGTTGCCAAGGCTCCGAAATATTTACATCATTATTATGAGACTCATAACCGTCTTTTAATATATTTATATTATAGCTTCCATTTTCAAGTCCAGTAAAGAATACTTGACCGGCTCCAGCACAAGCCGAACCGTCTGTTGTCATAATTGTTGTATTATAATCAGTACCAATTAGCTGAACACTAGCTCCCGATAAAGGGAGATCAGTGGTGGCATCATTTACTATAATAAGCAGGCTGGTGGAGGCATGTGGCGTAACAATTAATTTAACATCTTCAGTTTCGGCTGGACTTAGAATAAAAGAAGTTGAAGGAATAATCCCTATTAAATCAAAAGTAGCGTCGCTGAAATTCAGTTCATAGGTACCACCATCTAGATCACTAATTGTAATTATGCCATTATCATCAGTAATTAATTCTTCATTATATTTATAGACATCCGGGCTAGTGCCGATTAGTTTGGAATTTCGAAGGGAGAAATTAATAGCCGGCACAGTTTCGCAAGTATCAGTCAGACTGGTAATATTTATTTTACTGATTTGATCAATAATAAAACTGATCTGAGTTAATTGCTGAAGTAGAACGGTGGCATGAGGTTTGTCTGGCGTGGGATTTTCTGGATCACCAACGGTGTATGTTTGGTCTGTAGTATAGCCATTTTTTGAGACTGTGATTTCATAAGCTTCATTGCTTGGCGGTGCATCCACTATTTGTAGAAGGCCCTCATTATTAGTAGTATCGTCAATAATAAAACTTGGTATTGTCTGATTATTTTCAATATGAATATCAGCATTAGCTATGGGGCTACCGCTGGAATCAAATACTTTTATAAAAATTGCTCCATTCGTAGAAGCACTTTCCAATGCTTTTGGGGAAATATTTGTTGCTAAATTCATAGCAGGAAAATTTAGGCAGGTCGAGCAAGTAATTTCTAACTCGGCTAGTTTATAATCAGCCGGAGACGTATCATTTGGTGTTCCGCCGATAGTACCATCAAATGGATCATCAACATTTCTAATAGTTGTTTTAACAGTAAATTCTTTTCCATCACGGATTAGATTTTGGACAGCTGGTATTTTTCCCCAAGGTAGTCCGTTTACAATACCAATATCTGTATAAGGGAGATTGCGCATTATTTCAAACTGTTCATTGGCTAAAGCTGTGGCGGTGATTTTTATTCGGGATAAACGGATCACATCCATAGTGGCTTGATAGGCTTGGTAGACGCTTAAAGCTAAAATAAGAAATATCGCCGCTCCCACTAGCGCTTCTACCAAAGTAAAACCTGATATATTTTTTCTATTTTTTAAACTCATCCTATTTATTTCTAATGTATATTTTAACATAGATTGTGGTATAATTCCTTATATGAAGAAAAATATCATTCGACAAGCGCCGATTAAAAAATCACTTATTGTTGGAAATTGGAAAATGAATCCAGATACTATCCGAGAAGCGAAGGAATTACTTTTAGCTACTAGGAAAACAGCTAAACAATTAAAGAATATTCGGGTGATACTTTGTCCGCCATTTGTTTTTTTATCTGACTTGGAAAAACTAATAAATAATAATGAGATTTCTCTCGGCGCTCAGGATGTTTTTTGGGAGAATGCCGGTTCTTATACGGGGGAGATTAGTCCGACAATGTTACGTGGAGAGGGTTTTGTTATTATTGGCCATTCCGAAAGACGAGAGCTGGGCGAAACTGATGAAATAATTGCCAAAAAGGTAAATTCAGCAATCAAAGCTGGTCTAAAACCAATTTTATGTATTGGAGAAAAAGAAAGAGATGAGCATGGTGAATATTTGCATTTTTTGCGTCAGCAAATAACTAATTCTTTAAAGGGCTTAATTAAGAAAAATTTGTCCGATTTAATAATTGCTTATGAGCCAATCTGGGCTATTGGTAAAACTGATAATGAGGCCATGAAGCCTGCAGATGTTCATGAGATGACCATTTTTATAAAAAAAGTTTTGGTGGAAATATATGGACCAAAAACTAAAATAGCTGTGCCTGTGCTTTATGGAGGATCAGTTAGCCACAAAAATGCCAAGGATTTGATTAACTTTGGTGAAGTTCAGGGGCTTTTAATTGGCCGAGAGAGCTTGAACCATAGAAAATTTAGTGAATTATTAAAAAGTTTAGAGTAAATTAAAACAGCTTCAAGAAAATCCTCTCCGTTTAACGGAGTACCTAATCACTCCGAGGAAATTCCTGAAGCTGTTTTAATTTTTCCAGCCACCAAGAATGTGTAAATGTAAGTGATCAATAATTTGTCCACCTTCTCGGCCAACATTAAAAACAGTTTTATAACCTTTTAATCCAGCTTTTTTGGTATCATCTCGTGCGGCAAAAAATATATTTGCTATAATATTCCTATCTTTTTCTTGTAAATCCATAATTGATTGAATATGCTCTTTTGGTATTACTAAATGATGAAAAGGTGCAGAGGGCTTGATATCTTGTATAATAATCAAGCTCTCATTTTCATAGATAATTTCAGCAGGGATTTCTTTAGCTACTATTTTACAAAAAATACAATTTGGGTCTTTCATAAGATTAGTATAACATATTTTTGTCCTAAATCATGCTTCAGAATAAAGGTTTCAACACGCCAAATGATTGGCGTGTTGAAAATGGGGTGTTTTGGCTGTGCTATAATGCCTTTATGGATCGATACTCACCTTTGGTGAAAACATTGCTAATAAATAGGGGAATAAAAACTGCAGAAGAGGCGGAAATTTTTTTGAATCCAGATTATGAGCGGGATATTCACGATCCTTTTTTATTACCCGATATGGACAAGGCCGTAGGAAGGATTCTGCAAGCACTTGAAAAGAAAGAAAAAATAGTTATTTATAGTGATTATGATGCCGATGGAATTCCCGGAGGAGTTATTCTTCATGATTTTTTTGAAAAGATAGGATATGAGAATTTTGCTAATTATATTCCACACCGGCATTTGGAGGGTTTTGGTCTAAATCATGAAGCGATAGATAAATTTAAGGAGGATAGTGTGAGTTTGATTATTACTGTGGACTGTGGAATAGCCGATGTGGAAGAAGTAAAACGTGCCAAGGAACATAGCATAGATGTGATAATAACAGATCACCATGTGCCAAGGGAAAAATTACCCGTTTGTATAGCTGTGGTAGATGCCAAGAGAAAAGATTCTAAATATCCTTTCCAAGATTTATGTGGCGCCGGAGTAGCGTTTAAGTTGGTTCAGGCTATT
>CAYUVX010000008.1:0-5219 GCA_964448325.1 uncultured Candidatus Saccharibacteria bacterium | reverse complement strand
TCCTTTCCAAGATTTATGTGGCGCCGGAGTAGCGTTTAAGTTGGTTCAGGCTATTTTAGTAAGCCTAAAGAGACAGAAAAATCCTCTGCACTTAACGAAGACTAATCACTCCGAGGAAATTTCTGCCTCTTTAGGCTTAGAGATAAAAGATGGTTGGGAAAAGTGGCTTTTAGATATGGTTGGTATAGCCACTCTTTCCGATATGGTACCACTAATTGGTGAAAATAGAGTCCTGGCTTTTTATGGTTTAAAGGTTCTAAGGAAATCACCAAGATTGGGATTGTTAAAACTATTACGTTTATTAAAAATAGAGCAGAAAAATATCACAGAAGATGATATTGGTTTCTCTATCTCTCCACGAATAAACGCCGCGTCGCGGATGGGGGATCCAGAGGACGCTTTTAAATTATTTGTCGCTAAAACGGATGTGGAGGCAGATATTTGTGCTCGGCAATTGGACAAAATAAATGGTGAGCGCAAAGGGACAGTGGCCAGTTTAGTAAAGGAAGTTCGAAAGATAATATTGAAACGGTTGGAAGATGGTGACAAACTGAAGAGGGTAATTGTGATTGGAAATCCGGATTGGAAGCCATCCCTTTTGGGTTTGGTGGCAAATTCTCTGAAGGATGATCATAAGTGTCCGGTTTTTCTTTGGGGGCGGGATGGTGGAAATATTTTAAAAGGTTCTTGCAGATCAGATGGCAGTGTCAGTTTACTGGATTTAATGACTGAAGTGGAGGCTGGGATTCTAGAAGATTTTGGTGGGCATTCTATGTCTGGTGGTTTCTCTGTTGCGCAAGAAAAAATACATCTTCTAGAAGAGAAATTACAAATAGCTTATGAAAAGTTAACAATAAAAGGTAATTTTATAGCAGAAGAAATTACTGCTGATATGAGAATCACTTTTGATGATGTAAATAGACAAAATTATAAATTATTGGAGAAATTATCTCCATTTGGAGTCGGTAATCCCAAACCACTTTTCCTTTTTAAAAAGGCCACCATAGAAGATATTAAAGTATTTGGCAAGGAAAAGAACCATTTAGAACTTATCTTTAAAGATAGCTGTGGGAAAAATATTAAGGTGATTGGTTTTTTTATGTCGCCGTTTTTGGGCGATATTGAGCTTAAACCAGGTAATATTGTTAATTTACTTGCTAATTTTGAAGCCTCAAATTTCCGCGGTTTTAGTGAATTACGTTTGCGTATAGTGAAAATTGATTGTGTAATATGATAGCTTATCATACATTTTTACTAAGAGTGTTATAATATATAAGTGGTTTATCAACTCTTTAAATTAAAGAAATGTTTTTAAATAAAAAAAATCTCACTTTAATAGTCATTTCCCTGGTTATTATTTTTTCGGCATCTTATTTATATTTAGTTGTTCCTGATTATTTCAAAAGTATTCCCAGAACAGCAGCTGTCCTGAGCCCTATCCAAAATGCCGTAGTTGATAATGATGCTCCTTCCGGCCTTAAACTTTTACCGGAAAATAACAGGTATTTCATGTATAACGGTTTACCAGCTACTTTTTTTACGGATTTGAATTATAAAGGATCTTGGGCAGGCGTACCTAAACCGACAACTAGCGGTAATTGGGCCACTCATATGCAGGAAATTTCTGATAATGCCAATCATTATTATATGTTTGCCCAACCTACAGCGGGTGTCACTTATAGTAATGTATATGGAACTTGGGCTGGCGGTAATTATTTTACCAAGTTAGGCCAGGCGGCGCAGGCCGCATATGAGAAGGATGTTTTTTTAACGGTTATTTTTTGGAGTTGTATAAATAATTATACTACTGGCGCAGCAGGTAGTTCAGGGGATGGAGACATATTCCAGGATTATGGAAGTGCTGCATGGGATACAAATATTGTTTACAATGGAATGACAAGAAAAGATTTTAATGAACAGTTGATGGACTATGTGCTGGCGGAAACTTGGGAATATCCAAATGTTATTTATTCAGCATGTTGGGAATATAACCATCTTGAAAATGCTGGTAGAGATGATAATGGGCTGACGCATAAATGGTGGGTAGATACTTTAAAAGCGAAAGGGCGGGCGATAGATGCCGGTAAGGAACATTTGATTGGTATCTGGTATGCCGAACAGGATCCAACAGCTAGAGGGGGAGATATTATTTATTCTGAGGATAATAATGAGTTTATGCCGCCCGAAGCAAAAGATTCAATGGGTGCGACATATGACACTTTGCTTAGCTGGGCACAGCCTTTAGTCTATTTATCTATGGGCAGAAATGAGTGGAAGCTGAACGATGATTTTCCAAAGCTTTGGACTGCTGATGAGATAAGGGCAAATGTGGGCCCTTGTCAGACAGGAACCGGTACCACCTGTAAAGGACCCATTATGACTAATGGTGCACATCCGGCTCCAGCTTGGTGGAGAACAAGCCCTAGTCTTTTGGACTATTATCTTCAAGCTAGATGGTATATGGAAAATATCAATACCTGGGCGGATGAACCTGGTAAACGTGGTGGTAATGAAATAACCAATGTTGCCTTGCCGGATGACACTTATGGAACGGGGAATAGAAGACCAGTGATTTCAAATCCTTCTGGCTATGTAAATGGTTCACGAGCAGTAGTAGGTGGAATAGAGTTTAGTGCTGTTTACAGTGATGCTGATAATGAAGCACCAGCTCAGGCACAGGTTTGGGTTGATATAAATAAAGATGGTAGGTTTGATCCAAATCCAGCCAATGGTGAGAGATTTAATATGAGCCCTAGTGGGACAAACTATATTTCTGGCGTCACTTATACGGCTAGCTTAACTACTGTTTTGTCTGGTTTTGTTAATAATGATCTTGATTACGTATTTAGATTTGCTGACACAAAGTGGTATCCACCAACCGGTAATTTGATAATTGGTGGAGGAATCAGCCCGGCTATAAGTTATAAACATTATAAAATTCCTAATTATACTTTTGGTGGGGGAAGTGTGGTCCCTAGTACGGTAGGTTTGTATGATACTTTTGAAATTTCCGTGACAAATAATAATACCTATGCGAATCCTTTTAATTTTAGATTGGCTGAATTGCAGGGAATTTTTACTGCTCCTTCCGGCCGAGTTACTAACTTTTTTGGTTTTTATGATGGTAATGGCAACGGTGGGCAAGTTGGTAATATTTGGAAATTAAGATTCATGCCAAATGAGATCGGAACATGGCAGTATACTTATAGATGGGCAGGAAGTAGTTTGTCTGGTACAGAGCCTATTGGTTCTGGTGCTATTATTGTTTATGACACTGGTTTATTAGGGCCACTTGAGATAGCTACAGATAATCCTTGGTATTTTGAAACAGCAAGAGGCACAACCTTTAATGCTAGACCGTATGGAATACAGGCTTGGCAACATTTAAAAAATCAGCCAAGTTATGTTGCTGGGAAAAATTCTTATATAAGTGATATTCAAAATTATGGTTTGAATAATGGTTTTAATATGTTTATGTTGGAATCATCTTTCTGTTGTCAGCTGGGGACAGCAAAGGCTTGTGGTGAGACTGATTCTTGGTGGGAAAGCAATAATGGAACGGATAGATTTAATATCACTGTTTTTAAGGCTCATGAAGATGTCTATGAATTTTTGAAGGATAATAATGCCTATGCTTTTCACTTTGGTACCTTCTTTTACAATGATACATATAAAGGTGATGAGCCAAGTTATTTTGTCTCTGATTATGATGAACAGACCTTGATGCGATATTGGCTGGCTAGGATGGCACCTATCTATAGTGTATTTGGATATGGTTATACTTTTGAATGGGATTATGGAAATAATGGTCTCTCAAGTTCTGATATTGATCCTTTTATGGAGTATTTATATGATAATAATCCCTTTGGAACTTTATTGGGTGTGCATGATCATAGTGATAATATTTTTGGGGATTGGGTAGGTGTTTCTTTCAGACAAAAGCATTCTAACACTCTTACTTATGGTAACGGTCGGGAACTTTTTCAGAATAGTTATGGTGGAGTTGATTCTAATCACATTAATAAACCAATAATTGGGGCTGAAGATATTTGGGAATTATTTAGTAATCCTTCTGGTTGGCATCAACCTTTAAATGCTGAGCAAGTAAGGCGGGGGATGTGGGGGGAAATGATGGCTGGCGTATTGCCAATGTATTCTGATTGGGCATATCAGCGTGGTCCTGGTAATGGCGGTACTGGTTTTGGTAAAAATGAAGCTATTAGGATGTTTGATTTTTGGTATACCAATACTAGGTATCGAAATTATGTTCAGCTTAATAATTTGGTTTCTGGTGCAGACCAAATCAGCTCTGGAATTCCGGGAGCAGAATATTTAATTTATGATGAAAACGGCGGGGCAATAAGTATAGATTTAAGCGGGACTGGTGCAAACAGTATCTTTAATGTTTTATGGTTTGATCCTAATTCAGCCACTCATAAAACAAATCAATCTGGTGGAACTGTAAATGGTGGGGCAATTAGAACTATTGATCCACCAAGTGGCTGGACTGGGGACGAAGTATTATTATTAATTTATTCGGGAGAAGGAACTACACCTCCACCATTACCAAGTGAGGATCCTGTCGCTTATTTCCAATTTGATGAGACTTCGGGTACTGTAGTCAAAAACTTTTCCGGTGAATGGCCTGATGGAAATTTTGTTAACAGCCCAATTAGGATCGATGGTCCGTCTGGACTGGCCTTAAATTTTTCTGGTACTGATGGTGTGTCTATCGGGAATGATGATCTGGGGTCAGCCTTTACTTTATCTGCTTGGGTAAAAAGGGATAGTTATAATTCTGATCATCAAAAAATAATCGCTAAACGTGATAACTATGCTTCTTCTAATATGAGATGGCAGTTTTATCTAAACAAAACAACGGCCAATTTAATGTTTGGAGCTTATGGCGCAGGTAACCTTCTTGATTCTGGTGCTTCTGTACCAGTAGGAGAATGGACCCATATATCTGTCACTTTGGATGGAGCAAATGCCAAACTATATGTTGGTGGTTTATTAGAAAAAGAAGGAACTGTAAATATTTCTTCCGATACTTCAGCTGAAGTATTTATTGGCTTAAATCAAAGAGGAGGAGTGCAAGGTTTTAGGGGGAGTATTGATGAACTCTCATTATATAACCGAGTTTTAAGCAGTGGAGAAGTAGCTGCACTTGCTGGACTTACTGTCGAACCCTGCACCTCCTATACCTATACCCCTTGGTC
>CAYUVX010000007.1:0-9733 GCA_964448325.1 uncultured Candidatus Saccharibacteria bacterium | reverse complement strand
AGTAATAACGATCAACAAATTATCAATAACAGGCATTTGCTCAAACAAGCGCACATCCTGAAAGGTACGGGTAAGACCAAAACCTGGAATCTCATAAGCTCTTATTTTCTTGAGCACAGTATGTTCACCAATTTTTAACAAGCCAGAATCATAAGGAGTAAAACCAGTCAGTAAATTCACCAAAGTACTTTTCCCGGACCCGTTTGGACCAATTACTCCTGTAATTTTCCCTTCAGGAAAAGAAATGGACAGCCCATCCACCGCCTTCACTCCCCCAAAATGCTTTTTAATATTTTCTGTTTTTACTATTGACATGATTAATCTCTTTTAATTCCCATTTTATCCATATATTTATTTATAACATCCGCAACTAAATCCTTTCTAGCTTTTGCCAAAACCGGTAGGGTGATCAACACGGAAGGATTATTAGTTGGGAGTAAATCAACCTTTCCATTGTTGAAATCAGTTAACCTTATAAGAAACTCATCTAACCATGATGGTGTAACTGTCAGTACATCACTAAAATCGATCTCTACAAGCGTATTTGGATCCAATTGAGGCAGGATAGCCTTAAAAGCTTCTAGCCCGTCCGACCTGCTCACCAATATATTGCCAAATTTTTTTAATTGAATTTTTTGCATAAAGATAAGGATTAAAACATTATAGCACAATATGTCCCACGCACATTTTCTTTTGACATATTGATAGATAGTTTACCGGGCTTTTTTAATGGTATAGTCACCAGCCCGATACCTGATTGATAAAGCAGACCAATTTCCCGTGATTCCAGAACCCGACGAACAACCTTCAGTCCATTCCCCCTTTTCTCTGGATTTCTCCCCGATATAATTTCAGTAAATGCCACATTTAGAGCTTCTATATCCGTCTCAAGAGAAGGTCTAACTTGCTGAAGGGTAGTTTTTACACCACGACCCCGATCAGCTATGACAATAATTCTTTTATTAAGACTGTAAGCAAAAAATACTCCTGGCATAGCAGGCCAACTACCCAAATTATGAGCAAATGAATTGTCTCCAATCTCGCCAGTAATCAAGGCTATAAGTGATACCAAGTCTTCTGAATATCGTCCATCCTGTTGGAACTCCACGGCCATTTTCCCTACCCTACTTGTAAACCGATCTTGAAGTTCACAATAACAATCACTGGGCAATTCTGGTGCAATCACACTTGTCGCCCATACTAAACCCAGAGCCTTAATATCCAGAGCAAACTCTTGAATAGTCGCCAAGGAATAATACCGCTGATTACCCAAACTTCTCTCTGGTATCAATTTTCCAGATTTTTCCCAGTTCCGCAAGGTTTCAGCGGACACCCTCAATATTTCTGCCGCCTCATTTATTCTTATTTTTTTATCTTCCATATTTGTAAGTTTATACCCTAAACCTACAAAAGTCAAGTAAAATTTGTAGTTTTCCATAAAAAACTTACAAAGAGAGATTATATGTTAGCATCAAAAACTAACATTTAGCCCAAAATACCTCAAAAATACTCCCATATGGGAGTATTTTTGCTGATTATATAAAGATTTATCTCACACACACACCCCACCTTCTATTTTAGTTAGAACCAAATCCCTTTCTACTACATTGTTCTGATCAAATATCACATCACCGTACAAGCCAGTATTTTTAGTAGACTTTAGATAAGTCAAAGTTTTCTCTGGATCACCATTGGTGGCTTTAGATGCGTTAAGTGCAGTTAAAGTATTCTCAAAAGCTAAACCGTAAAAAGTGGACTCTGAACCGCCATTTTTGCTTATCCAATTTTTAATTTCTGTGTTTTGATAGTCGGGATATTCATAACTATAAGTACCATTTAGATCATATCTTTTATCACTGACAATTCCCGGAATAGTACAAGCCAAGTAAGTAATTTGATCAGCTTGTATACCCTGAATAGATATATCTGCTAAAGCCTGACTGACGGCTGGACCATAACCAATAACAACGATAACATCTGGGTTGAAGGTTTTTATTTTCAAAGCATCTGTTCTAAAATCGGTCATATTCTTTTCAAACTTGAATGTCTTAATTTCTTTATTAGAAGAAATATCTTTTCGCCAATTTGTCTCCCATAAATTACTAAACTCATCATTAATTAATAACAAGGCTACTTTTTGCCATTCGTCTTTATTATTTAACTGCTTTGGCACGTCATTTAAAGACGGTAACAATCCTTGAAACAAATACTCCTTATCTTTTGTTAATCCATAACCAGCCGCATCGGTAATCAAAACTGCTCCAACTTTTTCCGCTAGTGGGGCCACGGCATTAGTGACACCACTCATACCAGTTACCATAAATTTTACTTTATCAATCTCCAAAAGCTTGGTGCCAGCTGATACAGCTACCTTTGGATCATTAGCTGAATCCTCCAAAACTAAATCCACCTTAACCCCAGTCTTCTCTTCAAAATATTTTACAGCATCCTTTACTCCTTGAGCGGAAACTTCACCAAAAATAGCCGCCGGACCGGATAAGGCGTATAAAGCACCTATTTTAATTGTCCCCTCGTCCTTAGGTTTATTATAAAGTGTAAAACCAATAAGTATTACTACAATAATCAAAACAGACCATAATATTTTCTTATTCATATATTTTTTGTTTACTAATAAATCAACTTGCATATTATCAAACAAATGCTATTATATATCAATATAGTGTTTTGTCGGAAAATATCGACATAATTACTGTATAAATTAGGATAAAAATATGGAAATTAAAGACTTAGAGAAAATTGGTCTGACAGATAAAAAAGCAAAAGTCTATTTGGCCGTGCTAGAAGCTGGGCAAGCCACTATTATTCAAATAGCCAAAAAGACCCTCATAAAAAGAACTACCCTATATGATATAGTGACTGACCTTGTTAATCAGGGATATATATCTGAAATTAAAAAAGGTTCAAAAAATCTTATTATTGCTGAAGACCCGGCGATATTGATAAAAAAGTTTGAGAGTAGATTAGATGAAGTAAAAGGTATTGCACCAGCTCTTTTTAAGATATTTGCTAGTGTTACATCTCGCCCACAAATCCGTTTTTATGAAGGAGTAGAGGGTATTCGGCATTTGATGGAGGAATCATTAGTAATGAAAGAAAAAGAGGTTTTTTATTGGGGCCCAGCTGATAATATTATTGAAATTCTTGGAACGGTTTATGTTGATAAGTGGTTGAAGAGAAGAATTAAGGCCAGTATCCAAACGCACGGCCTTCTTACCCAAAATGCCCCTCGAGCTTCAAAACCCTTCCTGAAAACAGACAAAACCGCCATGCGTGAAGTGCGCTGGCTCTCCACCAAAACCATCTTTAATGGTATTCTCTGGCTTTATGATAATAAAGTTATGTATATTTCCTCCACCAAAGATTCCTTTGGCTTTATAATAGAAAGTGACAACTTCACTGAATTTATGAAAGTAATTTTCAAGAGTATGTGGGAGACGGCAAAGGAAGATAAATAAATTAATAATCTATTACCTCGCCATTCATAATTTGTTTTAGAGTAATTCCTCGCTTACTAGTTCCGAATTCGTCAAAATCACCAGAAGAAACCAACCTCTTCTGAACACAAACCACGTCATTACCACAGGCCGATAAAGTAGACAAAAGCTTTTCAGTAGCTATTTTAGATAATTCTGCCACACCGCCATTTACGCCTTCGATATCCGTAGGATAAGAATAAATAACCCCTTCCACCAAGGTTCTGGCTAGCGGTAGACCAGTGATAGAGGTAGAAAAGATTGGAACGTCAAGAGAAATCTGCTTCATACTAGCGATAGCGTTATTATAGAAGAAAGTTATATCTGGAGAATATATAGCATCAACGCCAGCATTTTTTATTTTTGTTAATTCAGTCAAGAGATTATTATTGATATCTAGAAGGACCGTATCTACAACGATATCACCTTTAAAATAAATGACAAAACTATCATGATGGGTTTTTGAGAAAGCGTTACCATAAGTTACAATGGCAACTTTTTTGTAGCCTAACCTATTCATTTCATCAGCAATAAATTTAGATTCGTTTTCCAGAGAATACTGCTTATTAAAGAATAGGCCATCGCTTGTTTCAAATAAATTATTAGAAGCTGAAGATGGGACAATCGCCAAGACTTGTTTATCTTTAAGCAAAGGAGCAACTGCTTCCTGTGGTGAACCACAAGTTGGACCAATAATAAACTTTACATTATCAATGCTCGTTAGCTTTTGAAAAGCTGTAATCGCTGTTTTAGGGTCACAAAAGCCATCTTCGAAGATAAATTGAACCGGAGACCCTTCGCTACCAGCTGTAACTCCTTTCTTAACTTCCTCCCCATAGCTAGCTAAAGCTCCAGTCAGCGGGGCAATAACTCCCACTTTTATTCCAGAAATGTCTTTAGGTTTATTAGTAATCCCCCACACCACCAATATTACTACAATTATTGCCACAATAGTCCAAATAGTTTTCTTATTCATTTTAAATTTAATTACCTGATAATATCCCAATTCTACCTTTTTTGAGCTTAAAAACAAGTACCAACAAAACACCAAGTTCACCATGGTGAACTTGATGTTTTGGTTTAACTCTAGAAATTAATTTACCGGAACAAACTTCCCATCAGCAATCTTAAATAACTGGTATGCTTTTAATTGAATCTCTTGATTACTTTCCATAGTCATCTTACCTAAAGTAGTATCCAGATTACTTATTTTAGATAATTCACCCTTAATACAAGCTTTATCTTCCCCACAAGCCTTTGTTGCTTTACTTAACATTTTGATCATTTCATATCCTACAGCACTAAAGTCTGTTGCGGCTTTGCCATACTTAGCCTGATACTTATCAAGAAAGGCCTTTGTTAATGGATTCTTTTCATCTACCAAAGTAGAAGAGAATATTACCTTATCAAGCATTTCTTTTGGTGCACTAGCAAAGATACCTGGTGTCACTGAATAAGAAGTACTAAATATTTGCGGAGTATAATTATTTTCCACCAACTGCCTTAAGAGTACTGGTAAAATATTACTTTTAATTTCAACAAACAGACAATCAGCCTGCTTTTCTTTTAATTTTAGAATATTCGCCCTAAAATCAGTAGCTGAAGGATCAAAGAATTCTACCAGGCCAATCTTTTCTGGATCTATTTGTGAACTAAGTCCCTTTATTTTATCTTTACCAGTATCTGTCTGTTCAGACATAATAGCTACCGCATTACATGAATTTTGCTTAGTAATATACTCACCAAGTATCTCGGCAGATTTTACGATTTCTGAACCCATAACAAATAGATTTGGAGTAGAGGAAGAAACACTTTTACCCATAGCGGTAGCTGTTGTAGAAAATATAACAACATCATTATTACTCAAACCAGATGCAATAGAGATACTCGCTCCTCTAAAAGCTGTTAAAACTACCGCTACCTGATTTAGATCAACCAATTGTCTAGCTGCAGTTAAACTCTTTTGCGGATTTGCTTCACCATCCTGAAACTCCACCTGAAGTCCAGTTTCTTCCATTGCTAAAGTCATACCATTCTTCATATCTTCGCCCAATGAAGCTAAACCTCCTACTAAAGGGAGAACTGCTCCTACCTTAACCTCTTCGACTGGGTTCTTCTGAAGTAGAAAAATCAGTAACAATCCCACTACAATGATACCAATTACAATTTTGTATGATTTCTTCATGTTTTTATGCATTAATTAATAATTCAATCTAATATAAGCATACCCCAAAAGTCCATTTTTGTCTTATTTTAGGCCGATAATTTTAGTTAAGCTAAATTAATGTTGCAAAATAAAGAGTATATGCTATACTATTGTTGTCCCTTTTTAGGACAGTAATATGAAAACCATACTCGAATCACTTAATAATTACGGCTTTCGTAAAAATGAAGCCCTGCTATACAACCATCTTCTAATTCATCAGGATACTCCCGCCTACGCGATATCTCAAACAACGGGGATACCAAGGACTACGGTATATAAAACCCTAGAGTCCATGAAAAAGCAGGGGTTTGTCTCCTCTTGGATAAAAAACGGTGTAAAGCATTTTTCGGTTGAAAGCCCAGAAAATCTACATCGTTATTTAAAAGATAAAGAAAGATCTATCGAGCATATAATGCCGGAAATGTTAAACCTATTTAACCTAAGAACGTTGCCACCATCGGCGAAAATGTATGAGGGTAAGGAGGGAGTGAAACAGGTTTTCGAACAGATATTGGAAGTCATTAAGAAACAAAGACTAAAAAGAATACATGTATTTTCTGATAGCCTAATTACTGAACAGATTCCTGAGTATTATAGAGAATGGAGAGAACGTAAGAATAAAATTGGCACCTTTACACAATTAATAGTCCCTTATGGGACCTCCACAAATGAAGATTTTAAGAGTTATGATTCTAGAGAGACCAGAATGATGCCCGAATCGTTTCCTTTTGAAGGCGGTGGTGTAGATATTATCGGTACATTTGTAGTCTTCTTCTCTTTTAGAGATAATCAGATTTATGCTATCACAGTAGATGCCCCTATCATTGCGGATATGATGACGAAATTCTTTATGTATATTTGGTCTACTCTAGAAAGGACAGAATAATTAAATCTCCAAGTACTTATACGACCAGACTAAGTCTCACGATTTCCTCTCTAAGTAGTATGAGCACCTCCCTTTTTAAGACTTTTCTAATTTTTGTAAACTCCGCGTAGGGTAAGAGAGTATTTAAATCCTCAGAAAGAGCCTGCTCTGTGATTTTCTTCTCAATAAAATCTGCTAATTTTATTAGATATTCACTAGCCTTCAGACCAGTTCTTTCTTCAATTACTTTAGTATCATAATCAAACCCCTGTATAAGGAAGTGATGAATATCGTAAATATCTCGTCCGGCAATACCGCCAGTTTTTTCAAAACGATCTAGGACAGCCACCAACTTGTGAGCAAACATAGTCTCCTTGGTCTGACAATTTAAAATCCTGTCTATTTCTATAAACCTTTGCGCCTCATACCGACTTGATTTCACCAAAGGAAAAGTCACATCAATCTTCAAAATATTCCTATCAGCCTCTTTGGTAACATACTTTAAGAAATACTGGAGACCAACCTTACTCTTATCTTTTATCTCTAGACCAAGTTTATTAAAAATATTTTCTAGAGTCATTCTCACTTTCTCAATATCTTTTTCTTCTCCACCAAAGTCAAAATCCAAGTCCACTGAAAACCTATCTAGCCATCCAAGCATAGAAGCACAAGTTCCACCTTTAAAATAAAGAACTGATGCCAGAAAATTATCATCGGCAATCGCCTCCAATACCCGGTATAACCAGGCTTTATGGATAGCATCTTTTTTATTTGGTAATATCATATACTTGTTTTTGAATTCTTTTTACCTCTCGCCAATTAATAATTTTAGAGTTGCCCGTATCAAAATATTTCTTTGGATTAAAGTATAACATATCCGCTACCGCCCGGGAGGGTGAAGCTTTTCGGATACCGTTTATCAAATTAATACCAATGTCGTTAAACAAAAACTCATCCTTCATTTGCCTAGAACGATAATGTCTTCCGACAACGGTGAATGATTTAGAAATAGAACTAATTAAAGTAATTACTTGTGGTGACTGATTTAAAATACCACTCTCATAAAGAATAGTCTCACAAGAAATATATGCCGGACGGTGTAAAGATTTAACCCCCAGCAAATATGGATCAATCTCAGTTGCCTTCTTTATAGAATACAAACTTCGGTATACTCTAAATATCAAATTCCTCGCTGAGTAACGAGAAAGAGTTTTTCTTAAAGTATTTTTATTTCTAATACTCCAAAGATTTGCTAAATCATCTAAATGAAAAACATTCTCATCCAGTTCGGCAAGTAAGGCAAACCTCTCACCATCAGAGCCTCTAGTATTCTTTTTTAGTGTGGTTATGTTCATATATAATGTACTTATATGTACATCTTATACTAACATAGCACTATTTAAAAAGCAACTATAATTTATACTCTCCGACCAGACCTTGGGGTCTATATAGCATGAGTAATACTAACAAGAGACCATACACCACCTGGCGCATTTGAGCAGCGATGTCCGTAGGGAAACCGACAAAGCGCAGGATTTCTGGTAGAAGAATAAGGAAAATAGCCCCAACCACGGAGCCTTTAAGGCTCGCCATACCACCGAGGATGATGATAGCGAGGATAAAGATGCTTTCATTCAAGCCAAAAGTGGAAGGATCAATAAAAGTAATATAAGTAGCGAAAAGGCCACCAGCCAAGCCAGCCATACCAGCAGTGATTACAAAAATAGTTAGCTTGAATAATTGAGTATTATAACCGAACACAGAAAGAGCTCTTTCATCTTCACGAATTCCTTTTAATACTCGGCCGAAGGAAGATTTGGTGATACCTAAACTTATTAAATAAATTAAGCCCGCTCCCACCACAGTCAAAATCAAAAAAGATAAATTACTACTAAATTCAAAACCAAAAAGAGTAGGCCTATCAATACCAGGGATACCAAGTGGGCCACGGGTCAAACTTTCCCAGTTTAAGAAAATGCTATAAATAATAATATTGAATCCAAAGGAAACCAGGGCATAATAATCATCTTTGAATCGGCTTAAAATTAGGCCTAAAAGCCCAGCCACTATACCGGCCAAGATAATCCCAATCAGTAATGCTAGTAGGAACGGAAAATTATACACCGTCAGCAAAATCGCCACCGCATAAGCGCCAATCCCATAAAAAGCGGCGTGGGTAACAGAAAGTAAACCTGTGTACCCCACCACCAAATTCAATGACAGGGCGAGTGGCACATATATTCCGATTAATATTGCGAGATGTATAAAATATTCCATATATGTTTTATTATACACTAAATAATAAAATATGTTACATTATAATAAATGAAGAAAAATATTAATAATTCTGCTTTTATAGATGGTGCAAACCTGCATAACGGTGTAAAAAGTCTATCTTGGCCTTTTGACTATGGCCGTTTTAGAGTTTGGCTGTCTGAAAAATATAATATTAAAAAGGCATATTTATTCCTCGGTCTAATACCAAGATATAAAGATCTATACAAGGATTTACAAGAAAAAGGTTACACCTTGATCTTCAAAGAAATTATCTTTGATAATGACGGAAAAGCCAAAGGGAATTGTGACGCCGATATTGTCGTCCAGGCGATGCAAGATGCTTATGAAAACAAATTTAATAAAGCCCTTTTAGTCACTAGTGATGGTGATTACGCACCACTAGTTAAGTTTTTAATAGGTAAACAAAAAATGCTGGCAATCTTATCACCCTATGAAACAAAAAAATGTTCCGTCTTATTAAAAAGAACTGGAGTAAAAATCTCCTATATTTACGACCAAAGAAATACTCTTGAGAATAGAAAAGAAAAAGCCCCCAATGAGGACGGAACCTCATCAGGGTCTCTTTCGTAGGAATATATTAAGTATAGCAAATGAACATTCAATGTCAATAGTTAATTTCTAAAATCGGTATATAGTTTTCACGTTGAAATATGAGCATATTTTATTGATTTATAACAAATGCAATTACGATTGCGTTTATTATATACCCCATAGTTTTAATTGTCAAACGCCTGAATGATCCCACCACCAAATTCAGTGACAGTGCTAGTGGCACATATATTCCGATTAATATTGCGAGGTGTATGAAGTATTCCATTTTGTAATTAAATTAACTACTATATCTTACCTTAAAATTTAGTAAAACAAAAA
>CAYUVX010000006.1:0-9840 GCA_964448325.1 uncultured Candidatus Saccharibacteria bacterium | reverse complement strand
ATCTATACTCCGAATACCTAGATCTGAAATAAAAAAGTTTTTAGAAAAGGGTAATACTAAAAAAAATAATGGAGGAAATTAAAAAACAAAATAAATTAATAGTGACCTATGCTAGGGTCTCTACTTCACTTCAAGAAGATCAAAAGACAATTGAAAATCAGATTTCATCTGTTAAGGAGTATGCCGATAAAAACGGATTGAAAATTGTACAGGATTATAGAGATGAAGGCTGGAGTGGGGATATTTTAGCTCGCCCCGGACTTGATCAATTGAGACAGGATGCGCGGAAGAGACTCTGGGATGCTGTGCTTATTTATGATCCAGATAGATTGGCTAGACGTGGAGCTTGGCAAGAATTGGTAAAGGAAGAACTATTAGAACTGGGTATTGATGTTCTATTTGTAACGGTGCCACCGGCCAGAAATGATGAAGATATTATTATGTATAAAATGCGTGGTGTCTTTGCCGAATATGAAAGGATGAAAATAAAAGAGAGGTTTAGAATAGGGAAAATGACTAGGGTAAAAGGGGGCGCGGTTTTAACAACTGAGGGGCCGTATGGGTATAGATACATTTTAAATGCCGGCAAAAGGGGAAGCCCCGAATATGTTGTTGGTCACTATGTGATCGACGAATATGAAGCCGGTGTCGTTAGAATGATGTTTAATTGGGTAGATAAGGAAGGTCTAACCCTTCGGGCTATCGTTAAGAGGCTACAGGAGCTCAAAATTAAGCCTGCAAGAAGTAAAAGGGGTGTTTGGGCTACAAGTACACTCTCAACACTTTTTAAGAATATGACCTATATGGGAGAGGCACATTATGGAGCTTCTTATGCCACCGTACCAATTAGGCCAACCAAGCTGGATACCTATAGGAAGGTAAAAAAGTCTAGCAGAAAAATGAGACCGGAAGGGCAATATGTCAAAATAAAGGTCCCGGCTATTATAGATGAGGAACAATTTAAACGTGTTGGTTTAAAACTCAAGCGAAATTTTGAATTACTTGGAAGGAATAAGAAAAATGATTATTTATTGACTGGAAAGATCTGGTGTACCTGTGGCAAAAGGAGAACCGGTGAAGGTCCACAACACGGAAAGCATCTGTATTACAGATGTAGTGATAGAGTGACTAGTTTTCCTTTAGTACCTAATTGCTATGAGAAAGGTTTGAATGCCAGAATTGTAGATTCGGTTATTTGGGAGAAAATCTCAGGCTTAATGAGCTCTCCAGAATTATTATCTAAACAAGTGGAACGTTGGCTTAATAATCAAAAGAAGGGGGTACAAAGTATAACAGTAAATATTGATGTAGTAAGAAAGGAGATTATTAAAATTAAGGATCAGGAGGATAGATATACAAAAGCATACGGGGCGGGATTGATTTCAATTGATAAACTAAAAGAGTTCGTGGCTCCTCTCAAGGAAAAATTAGTTGAGCTTGATAGTCAGGTAGACAAGGCTCAATTGGAGACGATACAAACTGGCGAAGACTCATTACCAAAAGCTGGGGAGATAGAAATGTTTACTAAAAAAGCATCACAAGCACTTAAGGACTTGAATTTTGTGGCAAAAAAGGCGATAGTTATGAATATCGTGAATAAGGTAGTTGGTAGCGGAGAGAATTTATTAGTTTCGGGTTTCATTCCTTTAATATCAAATAATTATGTCAAGTTGTTCACTGAAGGTCGGAATTGTCGGGTTGCCAAATGTTGGGAAAAGCACCTTGTTCAACGCGCTGACGAAAAAGAGCGTGGCGTGTGAGAATTATCCATTTTGTACTATTGATCCTTCTGTGGGGGTGGTGGCGGTGCCAGATGAACGCCTCAACGCGTTGAGTTGTTTCTCAAAATCAGCTAAAACTATATCAGCAGCCGTAGAATTTGTGGATATTGCCGGACTTGTGAAGGGGGCTTCTGCTGGTGAAGGTTTGGGTAATAAGTTTTTGACTAATATAAGAGAGACGGATGCAATAGCCGAAGTGGTCCGTATTTTTGAGGATGATAATATTATTCATGTAGCTAATAAGGTGGACCCACTGTCCGATATTGAAACCATAAATTTGGAACTTATTTTTGCAGATATGCAGAGCGTCACTAAACGCCTAGGTAGCCTGCAGAGTGAAATAAAGAAGGGGAGTAAGCTAGCAATAATTGAGAACTCGGCTTTGGAAAAAATAAAAAGATATTTGGAGGAAGGGAAGCTAGCTAGCTGGGTGGAATTAGATGAACAGGAATTAGTTGAGGCGAAGAAACTTTGCTTGCTAACCATGAAGCCAATACTTTATGTTTTAAATAAAAAGGCGGGCGGAAGAAATTTGGACGAGTTGAATGATGAGCGATATCAAAAACTTATGCAGTTCTTCCAAGAAACAAATTTAAAGCTTGCCCGACCAGATTTTATGGGCGGGTATGTAATTGTTGATGCGGGAATTGAAAATGAACTGAAGGATTTTGCCGGGGAGGAAAAAAATGAAATGCGTGAAGCCCTCCAATCTGAAGTAAGCCATGGCTTACTTGGGGAAGATGGTATTGATGATTTGATCAAGGCTGGCTATGATTTACTTGGTTTGCAAACATATTTTACTACCGGGGAGGATGAAACAAGAGCTTGGACCATCAAGCGTGGGGCCACTGCACCAGATGCTGGGACGGTTATTCATAGGGATTTTAAGGATAAATTTGTCCGCGCCGAGGTTATTTCATGGAAAACCTTGCTAGATTCTAGCACATATAGCCAAGCTCGCGAAAAAGGCTTGCTCCGCACCGAGGGTAAGGACTATGTCGTAAAGGACGGGGATGTTATAGAGTTCAAAATATAGGAGAATAAATAGATGATTTCTGGTATACTATTAATATTAACAATTTATTAGCAAGTCTAATTTTAATAAAAATATGGAAACAAATGAAAACAATGCATCAGGTTCGCCGAAGAAATATTCTGCTATTATTAAATGGTCACTTATAATTGGTATTGTAATCGTAATTAATTTATTTATTAATTATGCTATTTCTCTCATTTATAATGCACCACAGTATGATCAATATTGTAAACAAGAGCGTGTAATTAATAATGTTGCAACAGAAGAAGCTTGTTTGGCGGATGGTGGTCAATGGGATGCAAATTATTATGGAAAGCCAGTACCTAATGAAACTGAACCGGCGGGGTATTGTAATTTACAATTTACTTGTAGTAATGAATTTCAGGCAGTTCGAAAAGTTTATGAGCGAAATGTATTTGTTACCCTGGTTGTCCTAGGAATTATTTTAGTGGCTGGTAGCTTTGCTCTAGCATTTAATTGGATACTTTCTGTTTCGGCCTCTATGGGTGGTATATTGTCTATTATAATTGCTTCTATGCGCTATTGGTCGGAGGCAGATAACTGGTTACGAGTTATCATATTATTTGTGGCTTTATGCGCTTTAATTTATTTTGCAGTTAGAAAGTTTAATGATCAATAAATATGAAGGAGAAAAAATTTAAGGAGTATAATCATTTAAAAATAGAACCTAAATGGCGAAAGGAATGGGAGAAAAAAGGAGTAAATAAAACGGCGGAGAAAAATAATAAACCAAAGTTTTATGTTCTGGATATGTTTCCTTACCCTTCTGGTCAGGGTCTTCATGTGGGGCACCCCCGTGGTTTTGTGGCGACAGATATTTATTCTCGTTATATGAGGATGAAGGGTTTTAATGTGCTGCACCCAATGGGTTGGGATGCTTTTGGTTTGCCGGCGGAGAATTATGCTATCAAGATGAAGACAAACCCAATGATAATGGGTAAAGAAAACGTTAAGCGCTATAAGGAGCAGATTGAAATATTGGGTTTGAATTATGATTGGAATCGGGAAATAAATACAACGGATCCGGCTTATTACAAATGGACACAATGGGCCTTTCTCCAGATGTATAAAAAAGGTTTGGTCTATCAGAGTAGTGAGCCTATTAATTGGTGTCCATCGTGTAAGACTGGTTTAGCAAATGAGGATTTAGATGGAAATAATTGCGAACGCTGTGGCACAGAAATAGAAAAGAAACCATTGAAGCAATGGGTGATAAAAATTACTGATTATGCTGATAGGCTTATTAATGATTTGAATTTATTACCAGATTGGCCTGAAAATGTAAAGGAGGCACAGAGAAATTGGATTGGCCGAAGCGAAGGCTCGGAGCTATGGTTTAATGTTAAACAGTCAGAAGAAAAAATAAGAGTTTTTACCACTAGGCCGGATACTTTATATGGTGTGACTTATTTAGTTTTGTCACCAGAAAGTAAATTAGTAAATGAATTAAAATCACAAATAAAAAACTGGAAGGAGGTTGAAAAATATATTAAAGAGGTAAAAGCTAAAACCGAAATTGAGAGAACAGCAGTCGATAAAACTAAAACAGGGATTCAATTGATTGGTGTGGAAGCTAAGCATCCGCTAACGAAAGAAATTTTACCCGTTTGGATTGCCGATTATGTTTTAGCAAATTATGGTACGGGCGCGGTAATGGCCGTCCCAGCCCATGACGATCGTGATTTTGCCTTTGCTAAAAAATATAATTTACCGATTAAGGAAGTGGTATTAGGTGGTGATATTTCCACGAAGGCTTATATCAATAAGGGAAAGTTAATTAATTCTGGGGAATTTGACGGTATGGATAGTGAGGAAGCAAAGAAGGCAATTACTGATCTGGCAGATGGTATAGAGAAAGTAACATATAAATTAAAAGATTGGGTTTTTTCTCGACAGCGTTATTGGGGTGAGCCGATTCCTCTTATTCACTGTGACACCTGTGGCGTGGTGCCAGTTCCAGAGAAAGATTTACCATTGGAATTACCAAAAGTAAAAAGTTATGAACCGACGGGGACTGGGGAGTCACCTCTGGCTGCTATTAGTAAATGGGTGAATACAAAATGTCCAAAGTGTGGCGGTAAAGCAAGAAGAGAAACAAATACCATGCCACAATGGGCTGGTTCTTCCTGGTATTATCTGCGTTATATTGATCCTAAAAATAAGAAAGCTTTGGTGGATAAAAAGAAGGAAAAATATTGGTCACCAGTTGACCTATATGTTGGTGGTGGTGAGCATAATACTAGGCACTTAATTTATGCGCGTTTCTGGCATAAGTTTTTATATGATATCGGAGTAGTGAATTATAAAGAGCCGTTTATTAAATTAAGAAATTTAGGAATGATTCTTGGTTCGGATGGACGTAAAATGAGTAAGCGTTGGGGTAATGTTGTGAATCCAGACGAAGTCGTAAAGAATGTTGGAGCCGATACTTTGCGTGTTTATGAAAGTTTTATGGGACCATTTGATCAGGAGATAGCATGGAGTACGGATAATATGGTGGGATCGAGAAGATTTTTGGAGAAAGTTTGGCGTATAGGACAAAATCGTTTCGAGGATGTTTCTAGAGAAAATTTTGAAATCCTTCTTCACAAAACTATAAAAAAAGTCACCGAGGATATTCTTAATTTTAATTTCAACACAGCAATTTCAGCTTTCATGATTCTAATAAACGAAGCTGAGAAATTCAACCGCCCCGGTTCGTCGACTCACCACCCCTCCTTAACCAAAGAGGGGGAAACCGGAGTTAGTAAAAAAGATTATGAAATAATTCTAAAATTATTAGCGCCATTTGCTCCACATATGACAGAAGAAATTTGGTATAATCTTGGGCATAAGAAATCTATTCATTTGGAAAAGTGGCCAGATTATGATGAGAAGAAAATTGTTTCAGAAGAGATTACAATTATTGTTCAGGTTAATGGTAAGGCTCGTGCATGTTTTGAAATGCCAAATGGTTCAATTCAGAAAGAAGTAGAAAAGGTAGCTCTGGCCAGAGAGGATGTCTCAAAATGGCTTATTGGTAAGGAAATAAAAAAGAAAATGTTTATTAAAGGAAAGATTCTAAGCCTTATCACAGACTAGTTTTATAGAATTTGACTTAAAATTAGAAGGGTGCTATACTAGACTCAAGACATTATTATCAGTCAAAACAAGTAAAAAATACTTATGTCAACAGTAATAAATTTCAAGCCAAAGCAAGTGAGCAAGCTCCTATTAGGATCTCTTTCTGAAAGATCCCGTGATGTTATGACCAAACGTTATGGTCTGGGTAAGGATCCAGAGACTATGACCTTGGACGCAATCGGTAAAAATTATGGCATTACTCGCGAAAGAGTAAGGCAGATTGAAAATCATTCTTTAGCTGTCATAAGAAAGTCCAAGCAATACTCGGAAATTAAAACTGTCCTTGATGAAATAGAAGGGATTATTCATTCCCTAGGTGGTATTGTAGTAGAGCCAGACTTGCTAGATTATATTTCTTCAGACGCTTCAGTTCAAAGCCATATGAACTTTATTTTGGTTGTGGGGCATCCTTTTATTAAAAATAAAGAGGATGAAGATTTTAAACATCGTTGGTTTATAGATAAGGATTTATCTGAGAAGGTACATGGTGCCTTGAGAAAGTTATATACCACTCTTAAAAGTGATGACTTATTATCTGAACCAGATATAATAAAATCATTCCTAGAACATTTAGAAGATGTTTCCGAAAAATATAAAAATGAAGAAATCGCCAAAAGGTGGCTAGCTCTTTCCAAGAAGATTGGTAAAAATACCTTGGGAGAATGGGGAAAGACAGAATCCTCAAATATTAGTGCAAAAGGTATGAGGGATTATGCATATTTGATAATTCGAAAGCACGGTTCACCAATTCATTTTCGGGAAGTAGCTAAAATCATCACTGAGGTATTCAAGATTAAGGCTCATGTGGCTACTTGTCACAATGAACTTATCAAGGACCCACGTTTTGTTTTGGTAGGAAGAGGCTTGTATGCTTTGTCAGAATGGGGTTATATCAGCGGTGTAGTAAAAGATGTTATCAAAAAGATCATAGAAAAGAACGGCCCTTTGACTAAAGCCGAAGTAATAGAAAAAGTTCTGAAAGAGCGCTATGTGAAGGAAAATACTATTGTTATTAATTTACAGAATCCAAAATATTTTAAAAAGAACAAGGATGGTAAATACGAGATAGTAAAATAAACCAAAATGCCCCTAGCGGGGCTTTTTGTTTGGCAATAAAATTAAGGATATGCTAAAATGGTAACATGTTTTTAGAACTTTTATATAAATTTAATACAGAAATTCTTCCTCTGATATACAAGATACTTTTTGTCATGTCTCCAATTTTTGTTCCAATCATTTTAATTTATATGGGGGTTATTCTTTGGGTCCGCTATGTCCAGTTAAAATATATTTCTCGTCAGAAACCAGTCTTGTTGGAAATTAAAATTCCTAAGGATATACAGAAATCGCCTCTAGCTATGGAGATACTTTTAGGAGTAATGCAACAGTCTGGGGCCGCAACATATACTGAAGCCTATATTGATGGTAAAGTAGCGCCATGGTTTTCTCTTGAATTAGTTTCCATTGAAGGTCAGATTCATTTCTATATATGGGGATCAGAAAAAAAATTCAAGACTTTATTAGAAGCACAGATATACGCGCAATATCCTACAGTTGAGATATACGAAGTTCCAAATGAAGAGGATTATGTAAAACAATTTCTTTATAATCCGCCAAAGAATTTTATGTGGGGTTTGCAATTTGGTTTGACCGGTAAAGATGTTTATCCCATAAAGACATACGTTGATTATAATATGGATAAGGATCAAAAGGATGAATATCGAATAGATCCGATGACAGCCATCTTAGAATATTTAGGCTCAGCTAGTAAGGGAAATCAAATATGGATACAAATTTTAATTAGAAAGCATGCCAAGCAAGGATTAAAGGAATTTAAATTACGAGAAAAAGTAGATTGGAAAAAAGAGGCCTCTGACGAGATAAAGGACATAAAAGAAAAGGCCACACCAGAAACCAAAGGTGATTTTCCTGGGTTCCCAAATATGACTAAGGGTCAGACAGAGACTATTGCAGCAATCGAGAGAGGTATAAGTAAAATACCATTCGATACATGTATGAGGGGTTTTTATTTAGCAGAGGGAGAGTATTTTAATGCGGCGTATATTTCAGGCCTTATAGGAAGTGCAAAACAATATAATTCAAGCTCATTAAATGGTTTTAAACTTAAATCTAAAACTGATGTGAGTGATAATTTTAAGGACTGGTCAACGATATTTCCATTCTTGAAGAAGGTTATTAATCGACGAAAGGCAAAATTAACTCATGAAATGTTTGATGCTTATCGCCTACGTTCCTTCTTTTATCCACCATATCAGTATTATATGCAAAATCCCTTTATTCTTAATACCGAGGAATTAGCCACTATTTATCATTTTCCTGGTAATGTTTCCGCAACACCTACTTTGGCTAAAATTGCTTCTAAAAAGTCTGAGCCTCCGGCAAATTTGCCCATAAAAAAATAAGATGAATTTTTATTTTCTTTCTAAAAATAGAAACAAATATATATTTGCTTTAGTTATTGTAATTTTAGTTATTCTGAGTATTTATTTTTTTAGCTGGCGTCCACCGGGGAATTTTCCTCTTGGCAATATCTATACGGTAGAAGAAGGTAAAGGCCTCAGCCAGACGGCAACGGAATTAAAAAAAGACGATATTATACGTTCAGAATTTTTATTTAAATCATCTGTCGTCTTATTAGCTGGTTCTAAAGGTTTACGGGCGGGGGATTATGCTTTAACAAGGAAGCAAGGCACACTCATTATGGCTTATCGTTTGACTCATAGTGACTATGAGCTTGAACCAGTAAGAATAACCATTCGTGAAGGTTTAAACGTTTTTGAAATTGCTGATATTCTGGCGGAAAAATTATCAAAACTTGATAAGGACAGGTTCATTACCCTAGCAAGTGAAAAGGAGGGTTATCTTTTTCCTGATACTTACTATTTTCTTCCAAATTCTAGTTCAGAGACAATCATCAATGCTTTGACTCAAAATTTTAATAAAAAAATTCTTCCATTAAGGGAGCAGATAAAAGATTTTGCTATGCCTCTTGCCGATATTATTAAAATGGCCTCTATTGTTGAAGAAGAAGCTAGAACCATGGAAGATAAAAAGATAGTCGCTGGAATTCTTTGGAAACGCATATCTCTTAATATGCCATTGCAGGTTGATGCTTCATTTAAATATATCAATGGAAAAATTACTAAAAATTTGTTATTAGTAGATCTGAAAATTGATTCACCGTATAACAGTTATTTATATAAAGGTTTACCGCCTACACCAATAGCTAATCCCGGATTAAATTCGATATTAGCAACCATCGAGCCAACAGAAACAAAGGATATATATTTTCTTTCAGATAGAAATGGTGATATGCACTATGCTATAACCTATGATGAGCATTTGCAAAATAAGAAAATATACCTAGAATAGGGAAATGGCTAAAAAGATATCCCCAAAAAAAGTATTTGTCGGTCTGTCTGGCGGGGTGGATTCCTCTGTCTCCGCTGGTATATTAAAATCACAAGGATTTGATGTGCGGGGAGTTTTTATTAAGGTTTGGACACCAGATTTTATGGATTGTACTTGGCGGGAGGATAGGCTGGATGCAATGCGTGTTTGTGCAAAATTACAAATTCCTTTTCTTACTTTGGACTTAGAGAAGGAATATAAAAAGGAAGTAGTGGATTATATGATCAAGGAATATAAGGTAGGCCGAACACCAAATCCAGATGTTATGTGTAATAAGTATATCAAGTTTGGTGGTTTTTTTGACTGGGCTATGAAGAATGGGGCTGATTTTATTGCGACAGGGCATTATGCAAGAATAATAAATAATTCAGAAGAAAAGGTAATGCTTTCTAGGAGCACGGATATTTTTTTGCTAAAAAATTCCTCGTGCTCGCGCCAGTCGCGCTC
>CAYUVX010000005.1:0-10808 GCA_964448325.1 uncultured Candidatus Saccharibacteria bacterium | reverse complement strand
CTGCTTTCTCAGGTAAGACCTTGGGCTACGTTCGACGCGACTCGTGCGCTCGAACCTCGCTCAAGTTGGCTGGGGGACTTGGAATCGAACCAAAATTCCACCCTTCAAAGGGGCGTGTCCGACCATTAGACGATCCCCCAGCTCTATTTACGAAATTTTAAATTATAAATCCTTACAAATACCTCTAACCCACCCCGTAATCTTACGATTCAGTGACGAGCTCTTATATACTCTAACTCTTAATTGACCATTATACAAGTCCCCAATATTTTTTCTTTTGGTATTAATCTTATTTTTTTTAAAATAAATGGTATTAAAATAACTTAAAGGTAAACCTGTTCTTTCTGACCAAAATCTCTGGAAACGCAAAATTTCACCCCTATAACTATCGTGTAAATAAATCTCACAGTAAATTTCATCCTTTGAAACACAACAAATTTCAAATAACCACTTTAGAAATAACACTATCATTTCCACATCTGAATTTGTAAAAATAACACCAGAACCAGGACGTGATTCCTTCTCCTTCGAACCCTCTGCCCAGTATAGAGCGATACCGAGTAACCATAATTCTCTTTTGGTTATTCCTCCTATCTCATTCTCAGCAAGTCCAGTAATTCTATCATATGTCTCAATCCTTTGTTTTCTTCTTGCCTGACCACCTCTTAACGAGGAAAGTCTCTTTTTTTCTGTAAATTTTTGTACTTGTCTTTTAGATATACCAACGCCCCTAAGCCATTCGGAAAGAGTAGACTTAGCCACGGGAATAGCTTTCATTATTTCCGAATAAGTATTTCCTTCTTTTCTTAGAGCTATCGCCTTATTTTTTAAATCTGTTTTCATGAACATTAATACTAGTTTCTAGTATACATGATTAGTGTTCAGATAACAAGACTTTTTCAAGTAAAAAAAGACTGTAATAATCAAGGCTAGGCTTTGTGAGTACCCAAGGCCGAGCCTTGACTATTGAAGCCTTAGTTATTGATCAACTTCCCCAAAACTAATTCCAAAACCATTTCGGGGAGATAGGCGTGGGCGACGAGATCATAATATGATAAAAGAGTAAGGAGAGTATCAGAATTAATTCTTCCCTCCTTTTTACTTGCTAATTCTTTCAAAAAATCAAAATCCGTATCAGTCAATTCTTCCTTTATTTTTTCCTCGGCCGACTGGAGAGTTCGCAAAAGTAAAATAAAACGCATTTTATGCAATATCAATTTGAAATATAAAAGCATATCAATATTAGCTTCACTCGCTTCAGAAATAGCTCTGAGCCCTAATCCCAAATTATTTTCATCTATTGCTTTGATAAAATCATTTACCAATTCCCCCTTTGGCGCCCCAGTAACCAAAACAACTTCATCCAAAGAAATCTTTTTATCCTTTGATGCCCCCATTATTTTTTGCAAAATACTTTGTGTATCACGAAAGGAACCATCTCCTAATAAGGCCACCAGATCCGCCGAAGCTGGCTCTAAAACAAAACCTTCCTTCTTGGCTATTACAATGGCCAGATCCTTTAATACTTTTTGTGAAGGTTTTTTAAAAGAAAAAGTCTGACAACGAGAAACCACGGTCTCTGGAATCTTTTCAAATTCTGTCGTGGCCATAATAAAAATAACATGGGCCGGTGGCTCTTCCAAAGTTTTTAACAATGCATTCCATGCCCCTTTGGAAAGCATATGGGCTTCATCTAAAATATAAACTTTATATTTTGATTCAAATGGTAAAGTATTAACCGATTCATTTAAATCACGAATATTATCCACTCCCGTATTTGAAGCGGCATCTATTTCATAAATGTCACTCGGGCTGGTACCCAAATCGCGCGCTAGTATTCTTGCCACACTGGTTTTACCCGTCCCGCGTGAACCAGAAAAAATATAAGCATGAGAAATATTATTCAGCTTGATAGAGGATTCTAAAACTTTTACAATATGATCCTGACCTAAAACTTCCTTGAAAATTTGCGGTCGATATTTACGATATAAAACAGTGTCAGACATCTGAGTAGTATAACAGAATATATATTAAAAAAAAGAGCTCGTTGCAGTAGTACCGCAACGAGCCCAGAAATTGTTTCTCCCTTTTCCATGCCTAACCCGGGAGAGTGGGTGTCTTAGCGTTCAGCTAGCTATTGCCGCAAAAGTACTGAACAAGACGGCCGCGTTAAGTCCTTCATAGTAGGCCACCAATTGCTATATACTAATGAACGTGCCACTCAATCTCTTGACTGGCGTTTAGAGCACCACTACAAGCAAAATTATTTTTTAAAAGCAGTGCTTCCGTCTAGTCAGCTCTACTTCGGGGGTGCTCTGATGTGACGGGGCATTTTGTGCCCTCCTTGTCGCGTTTTGGCGTTTTTAACAATGGCGTTGACTCGTACCACACGGCACTCTTCCAACGCTCTATATTGAGTATAGCATAACCAAATAAAAAGTCAAGCGTTTTTAGCACTTTGTTACATTTTCTTTTTATATGGCTGAAAATATGGCTCTATTTAAGGCCTTTTTGGAAAGTGTCCAAAAGTCGCAGACTTTCAGCTGGTGTTTCTGTCTCCATTAACTTAACTCGCATCTCTTGCGCACCTGGAAAACCATTTATATAAGCTTTAAAATGTTTTTTCATCACTGCATAGCTTTTATCACCTGTTTTTAATAATTTTTCATCAAAAATCTTGATATGTTCTTTTAGGATTTCAATTTTTTGATTTAAGGTATGTAAGGAAATACGCAGGCCGGGCCTTGAGAGTACCCAAGGCCGGGCCTGCGTTTCGGTTTTGGTATTGCTTTCGTTGAAAAACCATGGATTACCAAAAACTCCCCTTCCGATCATCACCCCATCACATTCATATTTCTCGGCTTTCTCTTTAGCCTCAACCAAATCCTGTATATCTCCATTACCAATCAATAAAACTCCCTTACCACTTTTTACAATAAGCTTTCTCACTTGCTTCAAATAATCCCAATTTGCTGGCACCATAGATTCCTCTTTTTTTGTTCTAGCATGTATAGTCAAAGCAGAAATATTTTCTTTTAATAATTCGGGAATCCAAGTATCTATTTCTTCCTTATTAAAACCAACGCGTGTTTTAACAGAAACAGGAATATTCTGCCCCGCGGAAGCAATACCTTCAAGTGCCGATTGAATAATTTTTCTAGCCAATTCTGGTGTCCTTATCAAGGCCGAACCGGCCCCCTGCGCCACTACACTTTTATCTGGACAACCCATATTAATATCAATACCATCAAAACCAAGGCTGGCAATATACTGACAAGCACTTTTCATATTAGCTGGATTGGCCCCAAAAACTTGAGCAACAATAGGCTTTTCAATCGGAGAATATTTTAAAATATGAGCCAGTTTTTTCCGCGCTAATTTATTGCACAAGCCATCAGCCGCTACAAACTCGGTCCAGAAAACCACTTTATTTCTATTCTCCTTATTCCTGCCTGCTCCCTTCGGAGGGCGGGCAGGCCTACCATATTTAGCCAAAATATAACGGAAAGCAATATCTGTCACATCTGACATAGGGGCCAAACAAAAAAAGGGCTTATCCAGCTTGGTCCAAAAATTAGCAGTTTCTTGTTTATCCTTATAATACATAAACTGAATACTAGCATCTAATTTAATATTTGACAAGTTAAACTTAATTTGCTATACTATATTGAACAGTTACGAAACAGATCTTTTTTTAAAAGGAGGAAGAATATGACCGAAGTGATTAAGGAATTGACCAATCCCGAAAGAGACATTCTACCAATGGTTTTCGTGATGATGCTCGCTCTGGGGCTGATCCTTGTAGTGCTGGCAATGTTTATGCATAGCAGTACCACCGGAATCATTGGTGGCATTTTCTGTGCATCGGCGATTGTCGGTGGATTCTGTAAATGGCTTTGATCGGAGAGGTAACGGGGGGTTCTAAGCAGGAACCCCCCGTTTTTTATTTAAATTATTTCTTACCAATCACAATTTTATTTTCAAATCTTAAATCAATATAACTGATTTGCTCAGCTCCAGACTGTAAATCCAGCTTTCCCGTTTCAATAGCTGTAAAAAAATTATCAAAAGGCATATTCAAATCATTTTCTATATTAAAAATAATAAACGGGCCAGACTCCAATTTAAATTTAAAATCAAAGCCGTCATAAACCACAGAAACTATTTTGAAATTATTTTGATCTAAAATATTTATTAGATTAAATATCTTAATATAAAGATTTCTTGATAAAAAATACTTTCCAATAGGCCCATTTTCTATATTTTCTACAGATATATTATCTTCCACTGGCTCACCATAATCCTTGATAAAAAGACTCCCAGAAAAAGTAGGTGCTTCAGAATAAATATAACCCTCCTTATCAACCAGAAAACAATCCTGCTTTTCCTTCTCTGCATCAGTAGATAATCCACACCAAACAGAATGTGGTTTTCTCTCTACAATATTTATAGAAATATTTTGCCACTCTGCCCAGGAAATATCCACCCCCTTTATACTCTTGAATTCTTCCAAAATATCAGCCTCTATCTGATAACGAGGAAATATCAAATAATTGCTTTTAGCAAAAAGTGATAAATAACGACTGGCAATATCTCTATTGGCTATTGCTAAAATAGCATCCGCTGAAACAGAAGCATTTCCAGAAATGACAATATTCTTTATTACGACTTTTTCGTGACCAGAAAAAATTGCCAAGGCGAAAATAATAATTAAAAGTAAAAATAGAATTATATAAAAACGAATCCAAAATAATCTCCGCCTTTTGGCTCGTATATGTGACGGGCCAAGATTTGGATTTCTTTTCACTGACATAACTTAATTATTTTAGAGACAAGCTTATGATTTGCTTATCACACTTTTCCCCATATATTTTTGCAATACTTCCGGCACCTTGATAGACCCATCCGCTTGCTGAAAATTCTCAATAATTGCAATCAATGTTCGGCCAATAGCAATTGCCGTCGCATCATTCATATGCACAAAATCTGGCTTATCATCCCCTTTCTTAAATCTCGTATTCAACCTTCGGCTTTGATAGGAAGTCATTAAATCGGCACTATGCGTTTCTCGATATTTATTTTGCCCAGGCATCCAGGTTTCCAAATCTAAATGTCGATGATCTGGATCACCCATATCTCCAGTACAACAAATAATAACTCTGTAAGGTAAATTCAAAGATTTCATTATATACTCCTGTATGGCGACAAAGAAATCCTGCTCCTGATAAGAATGCTCTGGCAAACAAAAACTTTCCATTTCTAATTTATCAAATTGATGCATTCTTAAAATCCCCCGAGTATCCTTACCCGCGGCCCCTGCCTCCCGCCTAAAAGCTGTCGAATAACCAGCATAACGAATCGGTAACTTCTCGGCTGGAATTATTTCATCCATATGCATTGCACCTAATGTATGCTCAGCACTACCAATTAAATATAGATCGTCCGCCTCTGTGTGATAGCGCTCTTCTCGTGGTTCTAGTCTAGCCATCCGATTAAAAACAGCTGGCTTGATAAAAACAGGTGGAATAATTGGCGTAAACGGTTTGGTAGAAATATCAATACCGGCATCATTTTTTATTTTATTCAAAGTATCTTCATTAGTTAAGATCTCTAGAACAAAATGAATAAGAGCAAATTGCATTAAAGCTAAGTCACCCTTTAAATAAGTAAACCTTGGCCCCGAAACAATAGAAGCGGTTTCATTATCAATAAGATTAAGAGCGTCACCAAGCTCCCAATGTTCTTTTGGCTGAAAATCAAATTTTGGCTTCTCACCAGTTTCCCTTAGAACTTTATTTTCCGTATCATCCTTACCGACAGGAGTATCCGCCGAAGGAATATTTGGTAAAGCAATCATCAAAGATATAAACTTCTTTTCCAAATCTGGTAATTTCTCTTCGATCAAAGCCGTCTCCTTTTTTAAAGCAATTCCTTCCTCAATATTCCTATTCTGTGCAGCAATATTTTTCTTCTGATTAATTATATCAAGTTCATTCTTAAGTTTTTTCCTTTCTTCATAAACAGCTATAAGCTCGTCAAGGTTAACTTCCTTTGATCTTTTATTTTTTATAGCCTCAGCAATCAAATCCTTATTTTCTCTGATGAATTTTATATCTAACATGATTTTGTATTTAGCATCTAGTATAAAGTATATTGTATAGGAAAATGGGAAAAATAACAAATTGTAATTAAAAAGTCTGCACAGTAATGAAAATTCCATAATTTTTACTACTGGTTTATCCACAGGCATTATTGACATAAAATTTTATAGCAGTAATATAATACTAACGGTGAGTGGTTGTGGGTAAATGAGGATCCACAGGAAACCCTCCCAAAACGAAAGGTGGTTGGTTATGAGACGGAAGTGGCATGATACGGGTCAGGCAGTCGCGGTTGCGATTGACACGGCCATCGGCGACAAGAAGAACGCCAAGATGACGGCCAAGATCACCATGAAGACGGCCCCCACGAAGGCTCACGGCGGCCAGCAGGACATCTAGCTCAAGATCTGACGAGCGAAACTGTCCGACAACCTTGGGCGACGCATCCCACTCAGTGGATGCGTCGCCCTTATCATTTATTTTAAATCTATATCTTATTAAACGCAGGAATGTTACAATCCGAGGAGAATGAAAATAACACATCCGCTAGATCAAGAATTTCCTATTCGTGAATTAAAGAAGAAAGAATTTCCTCCACAACTTTTAGAAATACCCCAAATACCAAAAAAACTTTTTATTCGTGGTGAATTGCCCGGCCCTAATACAAAGCTCCTTTGTGTCGTTGGCAGTAGGCGTTATACAAATTATGGCAAAGAAGCTTGTGAAAAACTTATAGCCGGTTTGCGAGGCTATGATATAGCTATTGTTTCCGGTCTAGCTATTGGTATAGACGGAATTGCCCATCTAGCGGCCATAAATAGTGGACTTAAAACTATTGCCATTCCAGGTTCTGGTTTAGATGTAATGTCTCTCCATCCCCAAGCCCATATCGGCCTCGCTAAAAAAATATTAGAATCTGGTGGCTCCATGCTAGCAGAATTTGAATCAGACTTTAAAGCTACCCAGTACAGTTTTCCCCAAAGGAATAGAATAATGGCCGGGCTTTCCAGCGCTGTTTTAATTGTTGAGGCTGAAAGAAAATCTGGAACTATGATCACTTCCAGAATGGCCACTGATTATAATAAAGATGTACTAACGGTTCCGGGTAATATTTTTTCTAAAACATCCGAAGGTCCACATTTATTAATACGCCTAGGCGCCACCCCCATTACAAAATCGGAGGAGATTTTAGAAGTTCTTGGTTTTAAATCCAAAGATTCAATTCCTAGAAACTTAGAGCTAGAATACTCTGAATGTTCGCCAGAAGAAAAAGCAGTTTTCAAAGCCCTACGTGAGCCAATGCCAAAGGATGACCTCCTGCGAGCCCTGAATATGCCTATAGGCGAAGCTAATGCCGTTCTCTCCGTTATGGAACTTAAAGGCCTTATTTCCGAAAAACTAGGCGAAGTACATTTAATCTAAATTTGCATAAAAATATAATTCTATGTCATACTGTGCAAATAATGAAATTATTAATTGTCGAATCACCTTCAAAAGCTAAGACTATTGAAAAATACCTGTCCGACTTAAAGGAGGCGGATTTAGATGGCCTGCCCGGCCAGGGAAAATATGAAGTCCGCGCCAGCGTGGGGCATATTCGTGATTTACCCAAAAGTAATAAAAAGGCTATTGATATAGAGGGTGGATTTATTCCACATTATGAAATTTCCCCTGGGAAGGAAAAAGTGGTATCCGAGATTAAAACCTTGGCTAAGAAAGCCGAGGAAGTATTATTAGCCACTGACCCAGACCGTGAAGGTGAGGCTATTGCTTGGCATATTTCTGAAATTATAAAAGATAATTCCAGCAAGTTGAAAGGTGAAAATGAAAAGTTGAGAGTGAAAAGAGTTAAATATTATGAAATCACCAAAGAAGCAATTCTAGAGGCACTGAAAAATCCACGAGAGATAGATCAGAATTTACGGCAGGCACAAGAAGCCCGCCGTGTTTTAGACCGCCTAGTTGGTTATGATTTGTCTGGTTTGATTTGGAAAAAAGTTCGCTATGGGCTTTCTGCTGGTCGGGTACAGTCCCCTGCTCTTCGCATTATTATGGAAAGAGAAAGAGAAATACGTGCTTTTATACCAGAAAATTTTTGGGTAATTACCGCTGATACTCAAACAAAAAATAAAGATAATCTACAATTAGTTTGTGCTGAAGAACCGCGCGATGAAAAAATCGTAGAAAATATTCTTTCTATAGGAAAAAAATCCAACTGGACCGTCAAGAACGTAACCGAAACAGAAACAAAACGAGTAGCTCGTGCTCCTTTTACTACTTCTACTTTACAACAAACAGCAAGCTCCAGACTTGGCTTTGCTCCTTCGCGAACTATGGGGGTAGCCCAAAAGCTTTATGAAGCTGGATTAATTACCTATATGCGTACGGATAGTGTGAATTTAAGCCAAATTGCTTTAGCACAAATCTACTCTATGGTGGAAAAAAAATATGGCAAGGAATATTTACAAGCACACACTTTTACAGCTAGAAGTAAAAACGCTCAAGAAGCACACGAGGCTATCCGTCCAACTGATATTACCAATGTGAATGCAGGAATAAATGATGAACAAAAAAGGCTGTACAAATTGATTTGGCAGAGAACCATTGCTTCACAAATGGCTGACGCTAAAATAATGCGAACCAAGATTTTTGTAAGAATTGGGGATGCTTTCGAAAAAGCCTCCGGAAGACCCTCGGAACGATTAGGTACTCCGTTAAGTGGAGAGGGTCTGGCGGAGGATTTTTCGAAAAACAATAGAGAGATTCCTGAATTTTGGGCAAATGGTTCCCGCTTACTTTTTCCTGGTTGGCTTTCCGCTGATCCAGAAGGTACTGGTGATGATATTATTTTACCAAAAGTTTCTGTTGGGGAAGAATTAAAATTAATTGATATTGTAGCCCTCGGCAAGCAAACCGAACCACCTGGTCGCTATTCCGAAGCCGGCCTGATCAAAGAATTGGAAAAAAGGGATATTGGCCGTCCATCCACTTATGCTTCTATTATTAAAACTATACAAGACCGTAATTATGTGGAAAAAATAAATAAAGCCCTAGTGCCTACAGATACGGGTGATGTGGTCAGTACTTTTTTAGAAAATAATTTTGCAAATTATATTAGCGATACTTTTACCGCCGAAATGGAAGATAAATTAGATAAAATTGCTGAAGGGAAAGCAGAATATTTAAAAACTCTGAAGGACTTTTACGGACCATTTCTAAAGGAAGTAAAATCCAAAGATAATATAGAAAAAGTTACGAATCTGGGTGAAGCGGACAAGGAACACATTTGCCCTATTTGTAGTGGGTCAATGATAATTAAACTTGGTAAGAATGGAAAATTCTTGAGCTGTGCTAAATTCCCCGAATGCACCGGAGCCAGAAAAATAGATGGCGAAGAAATGGCCGGGCCTAAAGAAACAGGCGAAGACTGCCCGGAATGTAAAAAAGGTAAACTTGTGCAAAGAGAGGGAAAATTTGGTCTATTTATTTCTTGCTCAAATTATCCTAAGTGTAAATATATTAAAAAGGACGCCGAACTGGAGAGACAAAATAGTACCGGCGTAAAATGCCCAATGTGTAAAGACGGGCTGATGACTGAGAAACGTGGACGCTTTGGTATTTTTTACAGTTGCTCAAATTATCCTAAGTGTAAAAATGCTATAAAAGCTAAACCAACCGGCAACCTTTGTAAAATTTGTGGCGCGCTAATGATGGAAGGTACAAAAACAATACCAGAAAGATGCTCTGTGAAAACCTGCTCTAATCACAGACCGGATAAAGTAAATATTATCAAATAATATTTGCTCAAAAACCAACTTGGGTCTATACTTGAAGGATGAGTATACAAGATATAATAAAACTTATAGATTCTCCTACTCCAGAAGATATTATTCTGATTACCAAAGCATATAATACAGCAGAGGAAGCCCATAAGGGTGTCCAGAGGATGTCCGGCGAACCTTATTTTAATCATGTTTTTGAAACCGCTAAAATTTTGGCTGAGATAAAAATGGACCCAGCTACTATTTGTGGTGGCTTACTTCACGACTCTATAGAAGATGGAGTTTTAACCGAAGAAAAAATAAAAGAAGAATTTGGTAATGAAATATTATTTCTTGTAAATGGCGTAACCAAGCTAGGCAAATTAAAGTACCGCGGAGCGGAAAGACATATTGAAAGCTTGCGTAAATTATTTGCCGCATCTGCTCAGGATATAAGAGTAATAATTATAAAACTATGTGACCGTTTGCATAATATGCGAACACTAAAACATGTCCGGCCAGACAAACAAAGAAGGATTGCTCTGGAAACACTAGAGATTTTTGCCCCAATTGCCTATCGCTTATCTATTAGAAAACTTTCCCGTGAATTGGAAGACCTTTCTTTTCCTTTCGTTTATCCAGAAGAATATAAGAATGTTAAGGAATTAATGAAGCTTAAAAACGCCGAGACTTTACCTAAATTGGAAAAATTCATGAAATCTGTTAAAAAGGCTCTGGCCGAACAGGGTCTAATTAATTTTCAAACAGATTACAGACAAAAAGGACTTTATAGTTTAAGTAAAAAAATTATTAATAAAGGTGGTGATATAGAAAAAGTTTATGATATTTTAGCGCTTAGGATTTTCACAGAAAATGTTAGTGACTGTTATAAAGCTCTGGGTATCATTCATGGCATCTGGCGACCAATGCCAGGCCGAATAAAGGA
>CAYUVX010000004.1:3887-12353 GCA_964448325.1 uncultured Candidatus Saccharibacteria bacterium | reverse complement strand
GGAATTATGAGCTATACGACAGTATTTCACTGATGTTTATTATGAGCTATTAGGAGGACTTGATTTTTCTGCCAATATCGTTTATACTCATCAGGTCATTATAGCATATCTGCATTATGATTTTTAACACTTAAATATAAATTATGGCACATAAAAAAGCAGCCGGGACAACGAAAAATGGTAGAGATTCAAATCCAAGATATCTGGGCATTAAATTAGCCGATGGAGAAAAAGCTCAAATTGGCTCTATTATTGTCAGACAAAAAGGGGTAGGTATCATATCCGGCCAAAATACTAAAATGGGCAAGGATTATACTGTTTTTGCTGTCAAAGAAGGTAAGGTAAAATTTGCCACTAAAAGAAAGCTTTCTTTTGATTCTAAAATTGAAAAGAAAGGGATTGTCAGTGTAATTTAATTTACTCTCCTTTTATTATTAGCTTGAAGGTGCTTTCCTTTTCACCTATCTTAATATGTATATTATAATCCCCTATTTCTTTAATAGGTTTTTCTAAAATCAAATGCTCAGCCGTGATATTTACTCCCTTTTGCTTTTTAAGTGCCTCAATTATTTCTACCTTATGAATGCCAGCAAACAAGTGCCCTATCTCATTAACTTTTCCTGTAATCTCAATAACTATATCTTTTATCTCAGCCAAGGTTTTTTGTAATTCAGCATCTGTTTTGGCATTTTCCAGCAAATCTCCTTTTTTCTTGGCTTCGATCATATTTATATTGGCTGCAGTAGCCGGTAATGCCAAATTTTTAGGTATTAGCATATTGAGAGCGTGACCATCAGCCACCTCCTTTACATCATATTTCCTACCAATTTTTTTAACATCCTTAAGTAATATTATTTTCATATCTTCTATAATAGCATATTTAATGACCCAGTAAAACCCCCAAAGAATACTCGTGGAAAGAGTATTCTTTGGGGGTTTTCACTCTTATTAATTAATAAGGGGTACTGCTAATAATTCAAGGGCCTTCTCCATCTGTGGATCTTTTTCTGCTTTCAAATCTTCTTCCGTTATTTTTACCTCATAATCTGGTATTAAACCACCTTCAGAAATACTATTACCATTTGGTGTCAGCCACTTTGCTATAGTAACTTTCAAGGAAGTATCCTTGGTCACAGGGAAAAGCTGTTGTACTGAACCCTTACCATACGTTTTTGTCCCCACCAATTTAGCAATACCATATTCCTGAAGCGCTCCTGCTAAAATCTCCGAAGCAGAAGCTGAACCACCATCCACCAAAATCAACATTTCTAATTTATCGGTAAAAATATCATAACCCTTGCTACGATACACAGTTTCCATTTTATTATCACCAAAATCCTCACGAACAATAGCCCTACCAAGAGGTAAAAACCAACTTGCCATATCTACTGCGGCATCAAGATATCCACCGGGATTTCCCCGCAAATCCAGTATCAATTTACTCTTCTTTGAATTAATAAATTCCTTCAAAGCAATATTAAATTGTGGTCTGGCTTGGGCATAAAAATTATATAAACTGATAATAAAAACATCATCCTTTATTTCTGTTTTCGCTGTTGGTATATCTATAACCGCACGGATAATCTCAAACTGAAGAGGTTTACCATTGCCATTGCGCAAAATACCTATTTTTACTATTGTCCCTCTAGGCCCTCGAATGAGCTTTACTGCCTTATCTGTAGAAAGATCAACCGCTGGTTTACCATCAATCGTAAGAATTTTGTCTCCGGCCATAATACCAATTTTTTCGGCTGGTGAACCTTTCAGCGGAGAGATTACGGACAAGACGCCTTCTTTTACCCCAATCTCCATACCCACTCCTTCAAAGTTACCACTGATATTCGTTTCAAAATCTTTTGTATCCTCGGGTGGCAGGAAAACAGTATAAGGATCACCCAAGGTACCGGTCATTCCTTGTATCGCCCCCCATAATCTATCCTGGCCTGTAGTAGTAGCCTCTGGTGTTTTTGTCTCAACATATTTATCATCTAAAATATTCCAGACTTTCCAAAAAGGATCCATATCCACAATATCGTCCGAAATTTCATTGTTTACAACATTAAATTCAGCCCTCTCTATTATAAGAGAAGCTGGGTGATTTCGGCCAATAGAAATTCCCAAAAGTAAAAAAAGTCCTGAGAACAAAACTAAAATTAATAAACTTCGGATTTTTCTAAAATATTTTAACATGGGGATATTATAGCACATCATTTCACTAATTAAGAAGACTAAATCAGTCTTGCTATACAAGCATGTATTTTGCGTAGCATTTTACAAAGCGCAATGTTATAATCACTATATATCAAATTAATAAAACAAATATGCTAAAAAAACAAGCCTATAAGGCCGTAACATGGATTGATTCTGAAAATCCCACCAAGGACGAGGCTAGAGATATCATGGAGGAATTTTCTCTTAGTCCCGAAGTTGCTCAGGATATACTTTTACCTACTTTCAAGGATAAAATTACTATTTCAAAAAATTATGTCTATTTAGTTTTACACTTCCCTGCTTTCAAGCATACTCATAATAAAAGTCATCGTCAGGAAATTGATTTTGTAATCGGCAATGATTTTATCATTACTAACCGTTATGAGAGTATAGATTCAATGGAGAAATATGCCAAGATTTTTGAGGTAAATTCAATTTTAGATAAAAACCAATCCAATGTCGGTTCCGGAGAATTGTTTTTAGCAATAATGAGCACAATATATCAATCCCTATCTGATGAATTAGATTCAATTAATTATTTATTAAGAGAAACTGAAAAGAATATTTTTTCCGGTAAAGAAAAGGAAATGGTTTTTGAACTTTCCAGAGTTGGTAGAGAAATAGTAAACTTTAATCATATAATCAAACCACATGGTATCGTTTTAGAAACGTTAAAAGAAGAATCTAATAAAATCCTTGGAAAAGATTTCTCATTAGAACTAGCGGAAATTATTAATGAATATTATAAGATTTCCAAAATGCTAGAAAACGTCACAGAAGTAATGAAAGAACTACGCGAAACAAATAATTCCCTCTTATCAACCAAACAAAATGAAATCATGAAGGTTTTGACAATTATGGCGTTTGTAACTTTTCCATTAACTTTGGTTTCTAGTATTATGGGTATGAATACTCACTATTTACCGATTGCTGGTCTACCGGGTGACTTTTGGATCGTAATGGGAATCATGGTTGTCTTGGCTATCTCATTCTTTACATTCTTTAAGAGCAAGAAATGGTTTTAGGTTTTAAGTTAATATATTAAATGACTGATATCCATCTATACAATACCCTGAGCCGGGAAAAAGAGCTTTTCAAACCAATAAAAGAAGGTGAAGTTGGTTTGTACACGTGTGGACCAACAGTTTATGGTTTCCCCCACCTTGGAAATATGCGAACATTTATTTTTGAGGATATTTTAAAACGCGTTTTGTCATATAATGATTACAAAGTAAATCATGTGATGAATATAACTGATGTGGGTCATTTAACTGGCGATCGTGATATGGGTGATGACAAAATTGAGAAAGAATCAAAAAAAGCAGGAAAAACTGCTTGGGAAATTGCTGATTTTTATACTATAGCATTTAAGGATGATTTAAAACTTCTTAACATTATTTTCCCAAATATTTTTTGTAAAGCAACAGATAATATCAAGGAACAAATTGAAATGGTTCAGACATTAGAAAAGAAAAATTACACTTACAGGACTAGTGATGGTATTTATTTTGATACATCAAAAGTTTTAGATTATAACAAGCTTTCTCACCAGAAATTGGAAGATTTAAAAGAAGGAGCTCGAGTAGAAGCCAATTCAGAGAAAAAATCCCCAACTGATTTTGCACTCTGGAAATTTTCCCCGCAGGATTCAAAAAGACAAATGGAGTGGGATAGCCCTTGGGGTATTGGTTTTCCAGGATGGCATATAGAATGTTCGGCTATGAGCGTAAAATATCTAGGCGAGCAATTTGATATCCACTGCGGAGCAATAGACTTTATAAATCTACATCATACAAATGAACTTGCCCAAACGGAAGCCACTACTGGTAAAATACCCTGGGTTAATTATTGGATGCACGGGGCTTTTTTAAACATGGCCGGCGGGAGGAAAATGGCCAAGAGTGCTGGTGATATTGTCACCCTAAAAACTGAATTTTTAGATAAAAACATTAACCCACTTACATATCGCTTTGCTACTCTTGGCGTACACTATCGCAAACCCATGGAATGGAGTCACGATATTACCAACTCTGCCCAAAATGGTTACCAAAATCTTCTTAAGAAAATAAGTAGTTTAGGAGATAAGATTGGTAACATAGATTTAGCATTTAAAAATAAGTTTGCTTCTGATATTAATGATGATCTTAATATGCCCAAAGCTTTAGCTACTGTTTCTGAATTATTAAAATCGGAATTAACCAATGCCGATAAATTAGCAACTATTTTAGATTTTGATAGAGTGCTTGGATTGGATTTAAAAAATTCTAAATTTAATACGGAAACAGAGAAGAATCTGAATATAGAAAATATTCCAGAAGATATTAAAAACTTATTAAGCGAAAGAGAAAATGCTCGTCAAAACAAGGACTGGAAAAAATCTGATGAAATACGTGATCAGATTCTCATTCTTGGCTATGAAGTAAAGGATACTAATAATGGCCAGGAAGTACAAAAAGTTTAAGCCTTAGTACTAGCCTAATTTACCTATTTGCCTATTTTGCTCCAAGGTTTTAGCACAATTCACTCAAACTTAAGGTTTAGGTCTACAAAAAAACCCGCCAGTGTCCAACTGGCGGGGGCTCCTAGGGTATGATCAAGGAGTCGAATGAACTAAAACCTAGTACATAGCCTGTGCAATAAAGAGTGAAAACTCCAGCTGACCTCTAGAGGTCTTCGAGATATCTCCCAGCCTTTTTTCTAAAGACTGAAAAAATTTTGCTTTTCTAGCTGACTGCGGAACAAAATAGATCTTGATCAATTTCGTATCAGGCTCAGTCAAGTCCTTACCAAGGACCACGTGTAAATCGCTAGTATGATCAGTCTGTTCTCTAAGCTCAGAAATCATCTCCTCGACCATCCGAAAACGATCCTCCCCGACAATGATTATGAGTCTCATCCTTAGTTCCTTCCCTTTGAAGTTTACGCAAAAGAAATCCATTAAAAATATACCACATTAATTATAATAATGCAAGTAAAATTATATTGAGTAGATTTTGCTAAAATTTACCTTCCACAAAAGTCAGCGCCTTACCTTTTTTATCGCCTCGGCCTGTTCGGCCAATACGGTGCACATAATCGTCATAGGTGGCAGGTATATCATAATTTATCACATGCGAAACATCAGGAATATCCAATCCCCTAGCGGCCACATCTGTCGCTACTAATATAGCTACAGAATTATTCTTAAAACCAGTTAAAGCTTTTTGTCTCTTAGAGTGTGGCTTATTTCCATGAATAGATTCTGCTTTAAAACCTTTTTCAATTAATTTTTTAGAAAGCTTTTCCACTCCATGTTTTGTTCGTCCAAATATCAAAACTTTATAAAAATCTGATTTTCTTAGAAGTTCCTCCAAAGTAGCAAGTTTGTCTCCGCTCACTCTTATAATATCTTGATCAACATTTTTAGAGGTATCACCTGTTTTAACCGAAACAATAACTGGCTCATGTAAAAACTGCTTTATTAATACTTCAACTTCTTTAGACATAGTAGCAGAGAAGAATAAAGTATGACGTTTGGCGGGCATTTTAGCCATAATATATTTCATATCAGCAATGAATCCCATATCCAGCATTCTATCAGCTTCGTCCAATACAATGGTATTAAATTTAGCAAGATCTATAAATTTCCGATTCACCAGATCCTTCAACCTTCCAGGCGTTCCAATAATAAAATTATTATTTCTTTGTCGTAATTCGGCTATCTGTCCACCAATAGAAACTCCTCCAACGCAACAAGTGGAAAAAATATTCAATAATGTTACAAAACTCCGAAGTTCCTGATTTATCTGAACTGCCAATTCTCTGGTGGGAACCACAATTAATATTTTCTCAAATTTATTCAAAATTACTTTTTCTATAAGGGGAATCAAAAAAGCACCTGTCTTCCCCGTACCGGTGTCGGCAATTCCCACCACATCCTTACCAGCTAAAATCTGTGGAATGGTTCTATCTTGAATCAGAGTGGGCGTAGTATAATTCTTAGTAATAATATTTTGTTTTAACTTTTGATCAATTATAAAATCGCAGAATTTATTTTCTGGCACATAAGCTACTTCTGCCTCAAGGGGGACAGCCTTATTTATGAATTTAGAGAAATGTATACTTGGCCCACTCTTAAAACCCCCTCGGCTAGGTGAAGGTCTAAAACCCGCTTTATGAGCTCTAAAAGGCCCGGCTACGGGCTTTTTGTGACTATTTGAGTGAAAGGAAGGCTTATGAAAGCGTCCTTGGCTGGTGCTATTATTCATATAATCTCGAACTTGTATAATATCACAATCAGACCATATTTGTCAACCCTATTTATATATTCTTTTTATCAGCGGATTAATTCTAGTTACAATTTCATAAGGGCTGGCATCTAATAATATAGCAATATCATCTACAGTGATACTATTTTTACCATCAGATCCAATTATTGTTACTTCATCCCCAACTTTTACATTTTTTATTTCAGTAATATCTAACAAAATAATATCCATACAAACGCGACCTAGCACTTTTACTATTTGTCCTTTTACCAAAAGCCGGCCAATACCGGATAATGACCGAGGAAAACCATGCCAATAACCTATTGGTATAACTGCCACTTTTGTATCCTTATCCAATCTTTCAGTAAAATCATAACCAACTCTCTCACCAGCTTTTATCAGATTAATTTCTCCGATGACTGTCTTCCAGCTCAAGGCAGGAATTAAAAATTTTTCAGAATTTATTTTTCCTGTTTCTAAATAAGCCCTGGCCTCTCTAGATGGCCAAATACCATATAAACCAATACCCGCTCGGACCATATCAAAATGAGCATCAGAGAAAAGTAAGGCTCCTGAAGTGGCTCCGGCATGACAAATTAATTTGAGACCTGCTTTTGCAAAAGCCTCTCGCCAAATATTAAAAATCTCAATTTGTTTTTGCGTATCTTTAGGTAAGGCAGGATTTTTTGCCGCTGCAAAATGTGTGTATAGGCCGAGTATCGCAATTTGGTGTTTGTCTGTTAATTTATTAATCTCGTCAATCACTTTCTTAATATCCCCCATTTGAAACCCGTGCCTATGCATACCAGTGTCTACCTTTATATGAATATTTACTGGCTTAGCTAATTTCATACTTCTAATCTGATCAAAATAATCAAAACTAGAAACAGTAATTTCCAAATTATTTTTCGCTGCTTTTTCTATCATCTCCGGCAAGGTATAACCTAAAACTAATATTGGAATTTTAATTCCATCTTTTCTCAAGGCAATTCCCTCCACTACTGAATCCACAGCCAGATAATCTATCCCTAATTTCTCTAATTCCTTAGCAAATTCCTTTAAATTATGACCATAAGCATTTGATTTAACCACGCCTAATAGTTTTGTCTGCTTTGATATAATGGAACGAAAAAATTTATAGTTATGAACTATAGCCTTTTTATCTATTTCCAGCCATGTCCGTAAACCTAGTCTTAATTCCTTTTTCATCAGATCATCTTACCTGAAAACTAACAAAAAAACCAGACTTTAATTCTGGTTTTTTTGTTATAAATATAATTATAGATTCAAGTCAGCCATTGCTTCATCCACACTCTTTGAAGCTCGGACTTCTGGTACTCTCTCCTCTGTTGGAGTAGTGCTAGCATTAGCTCTCATTTCAGGCTTTAGCCCTCCTTCTGGCTCGCTGATTTTTAGATTAACTCTAGAGTTATTCTTCATACCAACTACTCGCAAAAGAGTTCTGATAGCCTTGGCGGTATTTCCCATTCTCCCAATGACTTTGCCCATATCAACAGCATTGACATCAAGAGTAAGTAATACACCCATTTCATCTACTGTCCTTGTAATCTTTACATCATTTGGATTATCAACCAAACCTTTGATAACATAATCCAAAAACATTGCGTCTAATTCCATTATTTTTCTTTTTAAATTTTCTTAATCTTGCAGTATTTCGACCAGTCGCGCAAAAGCGCATTTATTAATTCTTACTGCGTTTCCTAATATTATCATAAACAAAAAAACTAGCAAGCAAAACTTTCATAAAATTCTAAAAACCTTTAGGCCTATGGAGTCTCTACAACAGGAGTTTCTACTACTGGAGATTCAGCTGGAACTTCAACTTTTGGTTTTGCTGCTTCTTCGGCAGCTTTCTTTTCCTCCTCAGTTAATTCCTTTACTACCGGTCTCTTTTTAGGCAGAGCATTTACTTTTTTACCAGTAATTATTTTTTTAGTAATCAAAAGGTTTCTAACAGTATCAGACAATTGTGCTCCTTTTGAAATCC
>CAYUVX010000004.1:0-3877 GCA_964448325.1 uncultured Candidatus Saccharibacteria bacterium | reverse complement strand
CGGTGGACATTACTATCGTTCTTAGATTTTCTTGTATCATGATTCCCAAGTATTTCCAAAGCTTGACCGCTCTTTGTTCCACGTTTAGAATCCACTAAAACAACACGAAATGTTGGCTCATGTACTCTTCCCACTCTTTGTAATCTTATAATTAACATAAAAGGTATCTTATACTATATGGACAAAATAGTCAACCAGCCGATAGTCGGGCAAGCCAAATAAATTATACATTTGAGCCATTTTCTGCTAGAATCATCTGATGCCAAATAAAAACAAGGGCCGGCACAATAAACAGGCCAAACATAAGCAAAATAAGGAAAATAAAACCATTTCTGGTATTTTAAGCGTAAATACTCGCGGAATAGGCTATCTCCGAACGCAAAATGACCTTGTGAATTTAAAGAAGCAGGATATTGAAATTCAAAATAATAATCTGAATACCGCCCTAAATGGCGACATGGTGACTGTCACTATAATACCAATAGTTTTCAGAGGATCAACAAAGTCTGCCAGAGGAAAGGAAAATAGAGTTCAGGGACGAGTCCTAACTATAGAACAAAGGGCAAAAAGAAAATTCGTGGGAATTTTAGAAAAACAAAAAGATGACTATTTTTTATTGCCCGATGATAAAAAATTATATGCAAATATTCAAATTCCAAAAGAAAATGTTTCAAATAAAAAAGCGGAAAAAGATCAAAAAATATTAGTTAAAATTAATCAGTGGAAAAAAGGAGAAGATCCGCAAGGAGAAATAATACAAATCCTAGGTCAGGCAGGAGAACATAATACTGAAATGGAATCAATTCTTTATGAAAAAGGTTTTGAAATAGATTTCCCGATTGCGGTAGAAAACGAAGCTCAGAAATTAGAAAAAACAGAAAAACCCATCCCCAAAGATGAAATATCTAAAAGACGAGATTTTAGGGATACTATTACTTTTACTATTGACCCCAAAGATGCCAAAGACTTTGATGATGCCATATCTATCAAAACTCTTCCTAATGGTAACTTTGAAATAGGTGTCCATATTGCTGATGTATCTCACTATGTCAGGGAAAAAACAGCTTTAGATGAAGAAGCTATAGAAAGAGAATTCTCAGTTTACTTGGTAGATCGTACTATCCCCATGTTACCGGAAGTATTGTCTAATGATATTTGTAGTTTAAAACCAAATGAGGATAAACTAACTTTTTCAGCCGTTTTTGAATTGACAAATCAGGGAAAAATAATTTCCCGCTTTTTTGGCAAAACAATTATTAGATCAAATAAAAGATTTACTTATGAGGAGGCACAAGAGATTTTGACGGCAGGGAAAAACAGGTCAAAAACATTCTCTTCACTTAACGGAGCACCTAATCGTTCTGAGAATGTTTTTGACCGATTTTTTCCAGAGCTTAATACTCTAAATAATATAGCAAAAAAACTCCGAGAGGATAAAACTGCTCACGGGGCCATTGACTTTGAACAAGATGAAATTTCCTTTGAATTAGATGAAAAAGGTAAACCAATCAGGATTTTCAAGAAAGCCAGATTAGATACTCATAAATTAGTAGAGGAGTATATGCTTTTGGCTAATAAAGAGGTAGCGGAATTTATTTTTAAGGCCTATAAAAAAGCAAATTCCGATAGCCCTTTTATTTATCGTATTCATGATTTACCTGATAATGAGAAAATTACTGCTTTGAGTATTTTTGTGAAGGCCCTGGGCTATGAATTACCGCTTGAAAATAAAAAAGGGATTACCGCTATAGATTTACAGAATCTTTTTAAGCAAATTGAGGGAAAAGCTGAAGAATCAATGATCAAAACAGCCGCTATCCGTTCTATGGCCAAGGCAATATATTCTACTAAAAACATTGGCCATTTCGGCTTAGCTTTTGAATTTTATACTCACTTCACATCCCCTATCAGACGTTATCCCGATTTGCTAGTGCATCGATTATTAGAAAAGCATTTAAAAGATGAGAAACTACCTAAAAGCGAGTGGCTTAAATATGAAAAAATATCTGCTTTAGCCACTGAAAAAGAAATTCGAGCCGCTGAGGCAGAACGCGATTCCAAAAAATATAAACAAATTGAATTTATGCAAGATAAAATTGGGCAAATATTTGACGGTACTATTACTGGTGTAACTGATTGGGGTGTATATATAGAAGAAAAAAATACCAGAGCGGAAGGAATGGTAAAAATAAGGGATCTTGGCGATGACTATTTTATTCTTGATCAAAAAAACTATTGCTTGATCGGTGAGAAAAATAAAAAGAAATTTCGCCTTGGTGATCAAATAAAATTCAAAATTATAAGTGCTAATTTAGAAAAAAGAAGCATTGATTGTATTTTTGTCTAAAAGAAAAGCTTATCTAATATTTTCCCCTTTCTTCTTCCTTCTTGATTATTTTATCTAATACCTTATTCCAAATGCTTAGATGCCTAGTCAAAGGACTTGCAAATACTCCTAAGGAAGCTAGAAGAACTACAATGAATGCCATCCAGCCAATATTTATCGGATTTTGTATAGCAAAAAATATGGCATAAAAGAAAAGATACCAAATAACAGCCTCCATAATCCACCAAAATATATTCTTAGTCATAATTTTATTTATTAAAATAGCAAATTAACTGACCTATTGTCTAAGTTTATACTTATTTATGCCTAATAGCAATAGAATTACTTAGCCACTTGCACAGCCTCCTCAAATTGAATTGATAAAAGTTTTGAAACTCCATCTGAACCCATAGTAACTCCATATATAATACCGGCCCGAGACATAGTTTCCCTATTATGAGTTACTAAAATGAGTTGGGAATACTTAGAAAGCTCGGTAATCATATCACCATATTTTCTAGAATTTGCTTCATCCAGGGCGGCATCCGTTTCATCAAGAATAATAAACGGTGGTGGGTTCACTTGTGACATAGCAAAAAGAAGGGCAATAGAAGTCAAAGCTCTCTCTCCACCAGAAAGCATCATCAGACCCTTGATTTTTTTCTTTGGTAAATTCACTTCAATGTCAATCCCCTCTGAAATTTCTTCATCAGAAATTTCACCCTGAGCAGAGTCGAAGGGCTCATCATTCATCTCTCCAATCAAAATAGCTAAATCCGTATCCTTTCTTTTTTTTCTAATTTCTCGAATGACTGATAGCTTTGCCGTTCCACCACCAAACATCTTGCTGAAAAAATCTTGGAATTGAGTATTTATCTTGTCCACACCAATTTTGAATTCGGTATTAAGCTTGTCATCAAGTTCTTTGATCAAAAGCTGTAGTGATTCTGAAGAAGTGCCTAGATCGACAAGCTCTTTTTCCAGGAAAGAATCACGTTCGCTTACTTCTCTAAATTCTTTTAAAACTTCATCAGCCGAGCCTATGCCAGCATCTTCTATTCTGATTTTTAATCTTTCTAAATTTTTTCGACGGTCTTCCTGTATAGATCGTTCCTCAAATATTATATCTATAGCTAAATCTTTATAACGCACGGCATCTACACCCACTAAAATTCCAGCTTCGGTAAGTTCTTGTTTAAAATTATTTTCTTCTGCTTGCAATTTTTCCTCCCTGTTTTGCAATGAGGCAAGCCTGGTATTAATATCATTCTGCTCTGCCATAATTCGGAAGACGGCCTTTTCTGCATCTCGATTAGAATCCTTCTCTTTTTCAATCTCATCCTTTACTGCATTATATTCCGCTGTAAATCCAGCCTCTTTATTTTTTAGATTAACAAGCTCTGTATCAGCATTATTCTTCCTTATTTTCAATTCATTTATCTCTGCCTCAATCTCCTTTTGCAAAGTATCATCCGTATTATTCTTATAAGAGAAAGCAAAATCCGTTAAAATTTTCTTAATTTTATTTAAAATATTTTTTATGATAGATAA
>CAYUVX010000003.1:0-14030 GCA_964448325.1 uncultured Candidatus Saccharibacteria bacterium | reverse complement strand
AATTGCATATTTTCAAATTAAATTATTAATTATTTTAAAATTTTTATTAAAAAATTATTATCATCGATTTCCACTTCTTGACCATCCCGCAAAACTTGTGTAGCAATCTTAGTCCCAATAACACAAGGCTTTTTTAACTCCCGGGCGATAATAGCAGCGTGGGATGTAATTCCTCCTTCTTCAGTCACAAAAGCACTAGCTATTTTCATGGCCGGTGTATAATCTGGCATAGTAATTCTAGAAACTAAAATACTGCCTTCTTTCACCTTAATTAAATCGTCCTTAGTCTTTACCATAGCAACCTTACCTGAAACCTTACCTCTATAAGCAATAGCCCCTTTTATTTCTTGAGCTACCTCCTTATGCATCAATTTACGAGCTTCATTTATCGATTCATCGTCAATAAATATCTGCGGTTCTCCATTATCAAAAAGGTAGATATATTTACCACTTAATCTTATATCAATATCCTTCTTTTTTGGAGTAATATCATTTTCAAGAAAAGCTTTAATCTCATTATTGGTTAAGTTAGCTATATGGGCTATTGTCCATTCCTCTCTAGTTTTTTCAAGTAATAACTTTGCTACTAATTGGTAAACTCGGCGAATTTGAGATTGTCCTTTTTTATAAATATCGATTCTATCTGTTCGGAGAAAAGTATAAGTATGAAGTATTTCCGCTAATAATCTTGTTTGACTATCAGAGATTTTTTCAAGTAAAAGAGTATAGTTCTTCTTATTTTCTTCTACATCATATAAAATCTTTTCTTTTTCTTCCTTAGCTTTTACTGAATCTATTTTTTTAATTTCAGTTATAAAGTATTCTTCATCAAGTAGGGGCTCAACAAATGAATATTCGCTATACCAATTATATTTAGATACTAGATCCTTAACTTTACTAAAATCTTGAGAGAAAGAAGCTTCAGTAATTTCTAGTCTCATTTCTTGATAAGCATTCAGTTTTGATGGTGAAGAAACAGTAGCAATAATTTTCTCTTGTTCATCCTTAGAAAATCCAGATATAGATTCCCTAAATGTTGGATCTATTACACCTTCTACCGCAAATGGACAAAAACCAAAAATTCCCCATAAATTTAATAATTCCGTCCATTTTTTATAAACATCCAAAACATCTTCTTGATTAGCATTGTCACTAAGTTTAGCAATTTCCTTCTCTATGGAAGCAAAACCTTCCTTACCTTTCTCATATAATTCTAGATGCTTCCTCCACCCATCTACGGTCATTATCTTATCCGCTTCTAATTTAAATGATCTTTTTAAGTCATCTGCTTCAATGTAATAAACTCTTTCTCCGCCTTCATAAGGAATACAAGCGGTACGCATATTAGAAATCTTCCAGAAAGCATTGCTAGCCCATTCAGCCCTCTGAACCGTCATCGGCCTTGTGGCTAGCTGTGAGAGATTACTTAAAAAATTTGGTAATGACATATTATTTAATTATTCTAACTATACCTTTCTCTGCATCTACTTCAACCATATCACCGTCTTCTAAAATCTTAGTAGCATTCTTTGTGCCAATGATACAGGGTTTTTTCATTTCTCTAGCCACAATAGCCGCGTGGCAAGTTATTCCACCCTCATCGGTAACAAAAGCACTAGCGATCTTCATACCAGAGATAAAATCAGGCCTAGTCATTGGACTGACTAGAATGTCTCCATCTTGAACTTTGAAAATATCCTTATTAGTTAATATAATTTTTACTTTACCAGTAATTTTTCCACTACAAGCTGACTGTCCGTGAATAGAATCAACATTTTTATTAATTCTTTGTTCTAATTCAATATTTAATTTCTTTAATATTTCTTCTTGATCACCAGTATAGATATGACCATCAAAGAAAATAAACCCTTTCTTATATTCATTTGCTTCCTTTAGAAGTTCGTCCGAACTCTTGCCAGCAAAAACACTTTCGGGGTTAACAAAATGGGTCAATTCACCAAGTTCAGGAAATAATTTTCTAATATTAAAATCAAAAACTTCATCACGTAAGGATGTTAAATCTTGAGTCTTTTCCCGAGCCGATAATGCTTTAGTTCTTAAATCTTGAGGTAGAGTTTCAATTAACGGTGCTACCCAAACAGTTGACTCGCCGTAGCCGAAATCCTTAAATAATTCATAAATATATTTTAGATCATCAAGGTTTTTAGCAAATTTACTTTTATTAAAATATAATTTGGATTCTTCAACAACATTGAAAAACTTTTCTACTACACCATGAAAATAATCAGCATTTGAAGCTACCTTTCCAAATTCACCAAAAATTTTCTTTAATTCTCCTTCGGGATAGTAAATATCTACTAAAGGACCACTTTTGTAAATAAATAATGGATGGCCAGTATCGACAAAAGTATTGAATTCCTTAGTGGGACGTCGATTAAACTCTGTGTAAGCTACAACCTGAAACAGTGAGTAGTTTCTAGAAAATTCTTGAATGTATTTCATTTTTTATTTCATAATTCTTACCACCCCTTTATCGGCGTCAACTTCTACCATATCTCCATCTTTAAAAATCTTAGTGGCGTTTTTTGTACCAACAATACAAGGTTTTTTTAGTTCCCGACTAACAATCGAGGCATGACACACAATACCACCTTCATCAGTAACAAAAGCACCAGCAATTTTCATAGCAGGAACAAACTCTGGCCTGGTCATCGGTGTAACTAAAATATCTTCTTCCGACTTAATTTTATTAAGTTCTTCTTCCGTGTAAATAATTCTAACCTTTCCCTTAACTAAACCTTTTTGAGCAGTCATCCCTTTAACTTCAGTTTGACTTAGAATATCCGGTTCTCTGATTAGAATATTATTTTCAATATAAAACTTATTAATATCCTCTCCAGTTACAACTTTACCCTTATAAAACAGAAAACCTTTGGATCTAAGTGCGGTTATATCTTTTGCTCCATTTGGTAAAATTTGAATTTCGGCTAAGGTTAAAAATGTGGGATCAATAGAATCATTATTAATAATTTTTTTAGCAAAATCTATCATAATATTATCCCGCCTACCAGCATAAGACTCCGTTTTCTCTCTTAAATCCATTGCCTCATCCTTAATCTCTTTGGTCACAAAATCTAACCCTGGAATAATCCAGAGATAAGCAACATATTTCATATAATCCTTAAACAATCCATAAAATTCAACCAACTCTTTTGTGGATTTGACAATTAAATCATTATCAAAATATTTTTTTATCTCTTCAAAAACAATCATCAATTTCGAAAAAATCTCTTTTCTAAAACTAGCATCATTAACAATCTTTTCGCCTATTTTATTAATTGCTGGGACCAATTCAGTCATATTGTAATAGAGTGTTACCAATTTTGTATTTGGATCATATATAAAAATTGGATAGGTTATAATAACACCAACCTCCTTCGCCATCTCCGCTAAGAAATCATTATAGCTTTCAATCTGAGTGATCGGATAAGGTCTAGCTAGCCATTTATCAAAATATATTTTATTTTTCTCCATCTTATTTAATTATTTTTACTATTCCTTTATCAGCATCCACCTCAACCATATCTCCATCCTTTAAAATTCTAGTAGCATTTTTTGTACCAATTACACATGGAATGTTTAGTTCTCGAGAAACAATCGCGGCGTGACAAGTTATTCCTCCCTCGTCAGTAATAACAGCTTTTGCTTTTTTCATTAAAGGCACAAACTCCGGCCTGGTCATACTTGTGACTAAGATATCGCCCTTACTAAATTTATTAAAGTCATCATGACTTAAAATAATCTTCGCTGGACCAGATGTAATACCTTTACAACCAATGTTACCTCTTATGTCTTGTGTAACATCAACTAATTCATCAACAGCATTAAATAAAGTAACTTTAGCTTCGTCAAAATCAACATAGTCTGTTAGAACAGACTCTCTACCATAATAAACTAGGAATCCACCTACTCTATCTTTTATTAGTTCTGGGTAATTCTCACTTTTGTATGTAGCATGAATAAAGTCTTCAAACAAGAGATAGTTATATTGAGATGTAGGTATTTCTTTTCGATTACAAAACTCTCTGGCCAAATTTGATAAAACAGTTATAGCCTTATAAGAAAAAACCTTTCTAGTATCACGTAAAGATACTGATATCTTAATAAAATCAAATAAATCTAATAATTTTCCGTTTAATTTCGCACGAAAATCATCTGATTTGATCTTTTCATTTTCTATCTCTTGTAAACTACTATTAATTGCTTTTTTAATTTCTTCAATTCCACCACGTTCATTAATTAATTTTGCACTCAATGAACTACATTCAGATAATTCTGGGGTTCCAAGATAACTAGTGTATAGCCACTGGGATTTAAGAATATCTGTAGAAGCTTTAGCGAGAGTCTCATCATGATATGTCAGAAATGATTTAAAATCTAAAGCAGTACTGTTGGCAAAAAAAGTATCAAAATCATCTGAGCCATCTGACAAACGATCAAAATACTTCTTAGCAATATCTTCATCCATTGCTTCACAGAACAAAGTAATAACCTGCCAGTCTCTTAGTAATTCAAAAATTTGAATAATTACATCAACTAGACTATCCTCCTTTAAACCTAAAATTATCTCCGGGGTATATTGTTCATATAAGGTCTGGATTTTATTTTCAATTTCTGCATAATCTTTTAACTCTGTAAATTTGTTTTTATCTAGAAGGTATTTGTCGAGAGTAGCAATTGTCGATCTAAAGTAATTCTGTAAGTTAAAGAAACCTACTCCTTTTTGATTACCTGTCAAAAGGGCGAGTGTACCAAAATCTTCATCATAGTATTTTTTCATTAGTGGAGAATAGATCAAGTATGGTGCGGTACCCCAAACAAGCAGAGAAAAGTTACCTTCATGCTTTGTGATTTCTTGCCCTTTATTATCATTAATGAATCTTTTTATTAATTTACTCATAGATATATTTAAATTAGCTTATCAAAACGTTCTCTGGCCATATTTCTAAATTCTTCAAAGAAAAATGAACTAAATGTCTTTTCTAAGATACTTAGCATTGTTTCCCTGTCTGGATACATACTTTTTACCGAATTTATCCTTGCTTCTGTAAATCTATCCATTGAATCTAAATCGTGAAAAATCTTTTTATTCTCAGTGTCGTACCATTTCTCCAAAGAAATATCCTTAAGCTGGTCAGCGTCATGAACAGAGATTATATCAACAATCTCTGCACTTTTATCTGCGGGGTATTCAATTTTTTTTAATAGCTCTAAAGCAATTTTAGCCCCTGCCAACATGTGGACAAGTTTGCTATTGATAAGTTTCTCGGGACCTGTAACCAATTTAAAATGTTCTGGCAAGATTGCTGAATGTCCGATATCGTGCATCATTGCGACAGGGATAAGAATGTCCGTATCTAGTTTAATTTTACCCTCATAGCTCAAAATCAAATCAATAACCTCGAGAGCATGCTCATAATCACCAGGTCTTGCTGTTTTTAATATCGCTGAGCATTCATTCCAGATTGATAAATATTTTTTTGGTATTTCTTTTGTCATGATTTTATTTAATTATTTTTACTATCCCATTATCAGCGTCGACCTCGATTAAGTCTCCGTCCTTTATTAATCTTGTGGCATTTCTTGTTCCAACAATACAAGGTTTTTTCATTTCTCTAGATACAATCGCTGCATGAGAAGTAATACCACCCATATCAGTAACAAATGCGCCGGCCATCCCCATAGCAACAATTAAATCAGGGTTAGTAGATGAAGAAACTAGAATATCTCCTTCATTCACTTTATTCATATCACTAACACTAAGAACAATTTTTGCTGTGGCTGTAACTTTACCTTTATAAGCAATCATACCTTTTATAATCCCATCGTTAGCCACTTGATCTTCTTTTTCCGCTGGTAATAATTCAGAAATCTTCTTTTTACACTCTTCACCTTCATAAATTGTCATAATTTGATCTTTAATATGATAACAGCACAACTTCATTCTATTTAATACTTTATCCTTAAGTTCCTCCGTATGATTAGAATTAAAAGCATCGCGAACTTCATCTACAACAACATATTTAATTTCTACCATACTGAAATACATTCTCCGGGCCAATTCACCTAAAACTTTATCCATAACGACATATGATTTTTGATATACACCCTTTCGCCAGTCTTTCATAAACATCATCTCGGCTGATACTTCAAACAAATACTCGAGTTCACTTGGCATGTTTAATTCCAAGGTTAATTTTTTCTTCTGCTCCTTCAAAATATCAAATTGATTTAAAACAGACTGATATTGTTCAGCAACTGGCTTTTTATTTAAAATATCGTCCTTTAACACTTTTAAAAGATACTCAATGCTCATTAAAGGACCAGAATAAGCATAAGTTAACCATTCAAAAGACTTTCTGTGGGCCTCTAATTTCTTATAAGTTTCCTTAAATTCCTTTACCATATTTATATCACCACTAACAATACCATCAAGAATTTTTTTACTTTCTGGTAATTTTGATATTTCATCTAACAGTTTTAGTCTCTCAATTTTTTCCCGACTAACCTCGCTAGGTTTATCACACGAACTCAAAATTGAGTAATAATCAGCAACCTTTCCTTCAAGGTTTTTTGTTGCTAGGAATTTTTTAAAAGTGTCTAATAAAGTATTAGATAAAAAACTTGTATTAAATCCATCAATAAAAACTGGGACCCAACCCCAAAGCCTTAAATCACGGAGCTTAGATACATATTCCTCATATTTTTTTATTAGTTCGTCGTTGCTTAAAGCTGTTATATCCGGAATATTAAAAATGTCATCGCAGAACTTTTCTAGAACTGTACTTTTATTATAGATATTATCAATTACAGAATTATAAAATTTTCTATCCTTCAAAATTTTTTCTAGGAGAAACTTACCAACATTATCAGCCGACTCAACATCATAATAACCCTGTAAAAAAGTATCCTTATTGATAATTAAAATTTCTTCAACAGCTACACCAAATTCTCTCTTAAAATCAATAGACGAGGTTAGATCAGAAATGTATCAAGGATAAATTAGCATTCCTCCTCTCTCAACTGAACTTTTTTGTGATAAACTCATATAATTTTATTATTTAATTATTCTAATAATACCATTATTAGCATCAACTTCCACGGTGTCTCCATCTTTAAGGATTCTAGTAGCGTTCTTTGTCCCAATAACGCATGGGATCTTAAGTTCTCTTGCTACAATAGCCGCGTGACATGTTATCCCGCCTTCATCAGTTATAATAGCAGAAGCCTCCTTCATTAAAGGGACATAATCAGGTCTAGTCATAGAAGCAACGATGACATCTCCTTTTTTAAACTTTTTGAAATCATTTGCTGACAGCATTATTGACACCCGGCCCAGACTTTTCCCTTTAGAGGCAATTTGGCCCTTAATTTCCTGATTTTGAAGCTTATCACCCTCTATAATTGAAATAATTTTTTCTCTAGTTGAATCAAAATCACAAAATTCCTCGGTAAATTTTAGTTTTTCACCTAATTCAAATTGCATCAAAACACCTTTTTTTCTTTTCTGTAAGATCTTAGAATATTCAGCGGGGTCTTGTTCTCTTTTAAAATCTGGATAAAAAGAATGAATTATATCATTCTCATTTAAATTTAATCGCTTAAAATACTCTTGAACATAATTATATAAAATAGTCTCAAGTTTTGAAAAAGCATCCCTTCTATTATCTCGAATCTTCATACACACCTGAGAAAACTGAATGAAGTTTCTAATTTTTAGAGAAAATTGTTCAATCTCTTTGTATTTACTTATGTTTTCCTCAAGTTGTTTTTTGTTTGAATTTATCTCTTTTAATAATTTTGATTTCTTATAAGACTTTAATACACCCGGTATTTCATCTAATCTTTTAGTAGAAAAATAGTCAGAAAAAATCCATTGAATTTTTTTGTAATCCGCTCTTTTTTGTTCTAAATATTTTAAAATTAGCTTATCTCTCCTAACGGCAATTGATTCGAATATTGGTGATGTACACAAATTCATAAATAAATCTAATTTACTATCTTCACCTCCAAATATAGGGTGATACTTAATTAAAATATCATTTGACATTGCTTCACAAAAAACTGAAGTTGCAGAAAATTTATTTGCCAAGGTTGCATATGCTAGAATTTCCTTCCTCAAATTACTATTCGACAAATTATCAAGTTTTTGTTTTAAAAAAATAGAATATTTTTCCTTAACCTCTTTTTCATATTGAAAATATTTTTTAATTACTTTTGTATTTTTATTTTTAACAAACTCATTTAATTGTTCCTCTGTTGTTCCACTATAGGCTTTCTCATCAAAAATATGCATACCGTGGCAACCGCTAAAAAGCCAAAACCACCCTGGTTGTGATGTTTTATAGTTGTCTGTAAAATATTTACCACAAAATCCCTCTACCCATATAGATGCACACATTAAAAAAGATGCCGTACCTTCCTGTTTAGCTATATCATATTTTTTTGAGAATTTTTCTAAATTATTTAAAATATTATCCTTCATATTAATTAATATTATTCTGATAATGTTGTAATCGGTCGGCTCTGGACAATATAAAACCTACCTTTCTCAAACGCCCATTCAATATCACAAGGGAAACCATAGTGGTTTTCAATCTTCATTATTAAATCAGCAAATTCAGATATTTGGGCTTCTGTAAGAACCTGGGAAGAAGCTTTGGGTTCTGCAACATCAATCCATTCGTTACCACCGGTTTCTACACGATACAATGCTCTAGTTTGAGAGGATACGTTGATATCTAGGATGTTTCGAGGCTCTTTTTCTACTACATAGGAATCGGGAGTAATTTGGCCAGAGACAATTGCTTCACCTAGACCAAATCCGGCTTCAATAATCATTTGGTTTCTATCCTCAGTTACAGGGTGAACAGAGAAAGCAATTCCTGACACTTCTGAATTTACCATTTTCTGAACCACAACAGCTACTGATATTTTTGTAGTATGAAGTCCTTTTTCAAAACGATAGAAAATAGCTCTTGGTGTAAAGAGTGAGGCCCAACAATGTTGAACTTTTTCTAAGAGATTATCTTCCTTAGTATTTAGGAATGAATCAAGCTGTCCAGCCCAAGCATTATCCGCCCCATCCTCAGCTGTAGCAGAGGAACGGACAGCCACGAACTCTGTATCTAGATCCTTGAATTTAGACTTAATTTCCGTAGCAATACCCTCGGGCATTATGGCATTCTTAATTAAGCCCTGAATCTTTTCAGAAGCCTTATCGACAGAGGAAATTTGTTTATGGTCTACACCATCAATAATTGCATCAATTTCTTGAATTAAATCTGCTTCTTTTATGAATTCATCAAAGGTAGTAGAGAGAACTACAAACCCCGGAGGAACTGGAATACCAGCCTGAGTCATTTCTCCCAAAGAAGCACCCTTACCACCGGCAATCATGGCATCATTTTTACCCAACTCTGTAAAATTTAAAGTTAATTTCATATTAGTTATAGTAACATAAAAATATATCAGATACCAAGGCTGGGAGAGGTTGTTTTCGGATTGCTTTGGAGGGGTAAAAATGGTATATTGGGAGGATGTTAGATTTGCCAAATTATATTGTTTGTGCCTTCCTTTTTGTTTCATTATTTTTTGAAATCTTCCTCTTATTAACCTTCCTAGAAAGTAAGGGCTGGCAAAAAAAGAATAACCCTCTAAAACATGCTGATTTACCCACGGCCACTATTATTGTCCCCTGTTTCAATGAGGAAACTAGTATTTTTGGCACTATTGAATCCCTATTAGCATTGGACTATCCAAAAGAAAAATTAAATATTATGGTGGTGGATGACGGCAGTACCGATAATTCCTGGAATTTAATTCAAAAATACAAAAGCAATTCTCAAATTATACTCCATCATAAAGAAAACGGTGGCAAGCACACGGCCTTGAATCTGGCTCTTAGCAAATCCAAGAGCGATATTATTGGCTGTCTAGACGCTGACTCCTTTGTAAATCCGGATGCCCTCAAAAAGATTGTCCAATACTTTGCCGATCAAGAAATAATGGCCGTCGTGCCTTCTATCAAAGTGCTTAACCCAAAAAATGTTTTAGAAAAAATCCAAGCCATTCAATATGGCTGGGGGGTATTTATGAGAAAAACCTTGTCACATTTAGACGCTCTTTATGTTGCTCCTGGTCCTTTTTCTATTTTCCGCAAGGAAGTTTTTGAAAAAATTGGCCCTTATCGCGAGGCTCATAATACCGAAGATTGTGAAATAGCCTTAAGAATGCAAAAACATCATTTAAAAATTGCTAATTGTCATGATGCATTTATTTATACTGTGGTTCCTAAACGGCTCAAAGCTTTATATAAACAGCAATTACGCTGGCTATATGGTACATTGAAAAATGTCATAGATTATCGTGGTTTATTTATGAAAAAAGGTTATGGTGATTTAGGCTTTTTGGTTCTACCAGTCGTTTTTATTTCTGCACTATCAGGACTTTTTATTACCATTTTGTTTTTAACCAGAACTTCTATTCATATCGGTCAATGGTTTAATAATTGGAAAAGCATTAATTTTACATTTAGCTGGCCAAATTTAGATCTAAGCTGGTTTTATATTAAAACGGATTTTCACCTTATTATCGCTCTAGTGGCCTTATTAATTGCTATTGCCACAATTTTAACTGGCCGAAAATTAGCCGGCGAAAAAATACGACCTTCGCTTGATATATTTTACTTTTTAATTATTTACCCACTTATTGCGCCCCTCTGGTTATTCAAAGCAGTGTTTAATATTTTAATTTCCAAAAAAACATCATGGAGGTAAAAAATGACTGGAAAAAATACGTAATTGCTTTTCTTATTACCTTAATTATATTTGCAACGGCAATTCTTTTAAGTAATTATCTAAATAATAAAAGAATGAATAATGTCCGGTCCATTGAGAGTAAAATTGCCACAGATATTATGTCATCAGAAACACAGTATTCCCTACTGACTGAATCTTCTTGCGCTGATATTGGAAGAAATACTTTATCTGATGAATTAAACAGCCTAGGGCAGAAATTAACCTTTGAAGAAGGCTCCCTATCTGCCGATAATCCGGACTTGCTACAGCTTAAAACTTATTATTCCTTACTTCAAATAAAAGATTATCTATTAGTAAAGAAAATCACTGAAAAGTGCGCTAGGGAGAATGTTTCAATTTTATATTTCTACCGCCAAGGATGCCCAGACTGTAATGAACAAGGTTATGTTCTAACCTATTTAAGGCAGGAATATCCCGAGCTTCGTGTCTACTCATTTGATACTGATTTAAATACACCAGCCCTACAGACCCTAGCTTCCATGTTTAAAATCAGTGATGAATTCCCAGCTATTGTTATTAATGAAAAAGCATATTATGGTCTGATGGATAAAAATAAAATAATAGATATCCTGCCTTCCTGGATACTTGCTACTTCAACAGCTACTTCTACTGCTACTACTACATCTAAAAAATAGTTTTGATTTATTTAGAAAATCGTGTATAATCTCTTAAGTAAGTTAGAAGTAATGCCGCCTTAGCTCAGTTGGTAGAGCGCCACTTTTGTAAAGTGGATGTCCCCAGTTCAAACCCGGGAGGCGGCTCAGATTAGTTTTATATATTATCTCCCTCACCCAAATTCTCTCTTAAATTCTTCTTATAATCAGCAACGTCTTTGAGAAAAAAGGAAGCCGAGCCTTTATCCTTTAGGATATCGTGATCTTTTTTTGTTCTAGTAAAGAAATGAGATTGTTTATGATCAAAATGTCTTTTTATGCTTACAATGATTTTTCTTATTGTAGCAATAATCCAGGAAAAAAATAATTTAGTATTTTTAAAGCTAATATGCCCCCACCATAATTTGATCTTTAAAAAAATCTTCAATAAATAAAGATCACTTCTAAAGAAATAATTTGCTAGAAATATTTTTCTCCCGGCCGAAACTTCTAAACCCTTCATAGTAAATAAAAGAGCCAGTAGAGCTAGAGAAACTATAAAAACAACAAAAATTATCATAATTATTTTTGACCAACACCAATACGTGAAAATCTACCAATTTCTGTTCTTTCACCAAATTTTTGAATGAAGGACTCTATCAAGCCATTAATAGTAACTTCTGGATTCTTGATGAATTCCTGTTCTAGAAGAACTTTCTCCTTAAAATAAGCATTAGTCTTACCCTCTAATATTTTAGCTTTCATTTCCTCTGGCTTATTTTCAATTTCCTTGGCAAATACCTCTTCAGCCTCTTTTCTACTATTCTCTGGAATATCTGCCATTCTAAGATAAATTGGATTTGTAGCCGCTATTTGCATAGCAATATCATAGGCTAAAGCACCAAATTCCTCGTTTTTAGCCACGAAATCCGTCTCACATAATAACTCTACCATAGAAGCTATATTACCTGTAGAATGAACATATGAAGCTACTCGGCCGGCTCCCAGATTTCTATCTGCCTTTTTAGCGGCAATACCAGCACCTTTTTTCTGTAATAAAATTATCGCCTTTGGCATATCACCATTAGCTTCCTCCAAAGCTTTCTTACATTGCATAATGGATAAACCAGTATTATCCCGCAATTCTTTTATTTGTTCTGTCGTGATCATATTTTAAAATTTTACGCTTTTAAAACTTTATTTTTTTGATAAGCTTTAGAAATTTCATTAGCAAAAAAAGTAATGCTGGAAATTGCAGAATCATTCGCTACTACTGGATAATTTATTTTAGTAATATCACAATCAGTTCCGCAAAGAGCAATAACTGGTATCTTCATTGTTAAGGCTTCAGATACGGCAATATCTTCCTTTTTAGAATCTACTACTACTACCGCTTTAGGCATATCTTTCATTCCTGATAGACCGGAAAAAAACTTTTCCAACTTTTCAATCTCGCGATCAATCATTAATCTTTCCTTTTTAGTGTATTTTGACAACTCACCTTTTTCTTTTTGATTCGTCAAGCTTTCCAGTTTATTAAGTCTTTTTTTAATCTCAGAAAAATTAGTCAAGGTACCACCAATCCAGCGTCCAGCCACAAAAGGCATACCAGCAGACTCAGCAGATAGCTGAACAGCTCCCCTAGCCTCATTCTTTCCACCAACAAATAAAATCTGTTTACCCTCTTTGGCAAGAGAAGAAACAAAATCCAAGGCATTAGTTAATAATTCATCAGTTTTTTCCAGATTGATTATCTCTACCTGATTTTTAACACCAAATATATAGGGTGCAACACTGGCATGTCTCCTGGTTTTTGAATAACCAAAATGCATACCGGCTTCAAACATCCTCTCTATTTTCTCATTATTTACCTTTTTGTCTTCTTGCATATGTCCAGCTATCCTAACAAATATAGAGTAAAAAAGCAACTATCTTAGTCCTCGTTATCTATCTTGCCATCCGTAGGTTTGTCTATATTTTCACTAATATACTTGATCAATTCGCCAACATTCTCCCCACTTAAAATCTTCTCTATATTATACCAAGACTGCTTTACTCGATGATCTGTAATCCTGTCCTGTAAAATATTATAGGTTCTAATCTTTTCTGACCTGTCTGCCGTTCCGATCTGGTCCTTTCTCTCTTTAGCAAATAAAAGCGCCTCCTCTTCAGCTTTTTGTAATTCTAATTTAGCTGTCAAAATCATCATTGCTTTTTCTTTATTTCTAGATTGGCTTCGTTCTGCCACACAACGCACTTCCAGACCAGAAGGCTTGTGAACAATTCGAACAGCGGTTTCAACTTTATTCACATTTTGCCCACCCTTACCACCAGCTCGAGAAAATTCAATTAACAAATCTGCCGGTTTTATCTCCACCGTACTTTTTTTTCTAATTGGCAAAACAGCTACCGAAGCTGTGGAAGTATGCACCCGGCCATTTTTCTCTGTCTCTGGTACACGTTGGATTCGATGAACACCTGTCTCATAGCGAAGCTCCTTATAAACCCCAAGACCTTTTATCTCAAAAGAAGCATCCTTGTAGCCACCAATATCATTTTTTGACTCATCAACTGGTGAGAAACTCCAACCTTTTAT
>CAYUVX010000002.1:0-14032 GCA_964448325.1 uncultured Candidatus Saccharibacteria bacterium | reverse complement strand
CAAAAAGTTATGACCCGCATGATTCTGAAACTCCAGAATTAAAACCATAAAATAATCTCTTATTCAAAATGAATTTCCTCACCTTCTGATTTACGATGGTTAAGTTTTTGGATAAGTAGGGGATAGGAAGAAAGAGAGTCATCAGAAGTGAGGAGATACTCGGCTTCGGCGCGTGCGGCTTCTACCATTTTTATATTACGAAGGGCCTCCATCCCAATGTCAGAAATACCCCACTGTTTATTGCCGGAAAGTTCACCCGGTCCTCGAAGTTTCAAATCAAATTCAGCCAGCTCAAAACCATTGCTGGAATTTTTAAAAGCTTTCAAACGCTGAACGGTTTTATCCCCGCCTGCCGAAGAAGGCATTCGGGCAGGTGTTTTATCACTAACAAAGACATAACAATAAGCTTGATCATTACTTCTTATTACACGCCCGCGAAGCTGATGTAATTGAGCTAGGCCAAATCGCTCGGCTCCCTCAATAATAATTACTGTAGCATTTGGCACATTTACGCCCACCTCCACTACAGATGTAGCAACTAATATTTTTATTTCACCAGCTTTAAACTGGTCCATTACATATTCTTTATCAGATGGAGGCATTTTGCTATGAAGGATTCCGATTTTATCTTTGTACTCAGGAAAAATATCACGTTCTAATCTCTCTGCTTCTGCTGTTACAGATTTCATTTGCATAAGCGCGAATTTTTGGGGATCTGGAACGCTTGCCCGAATGCCGTCTTCGGCGGGAGGGTCTATACGAGGACAAATAACATAGAGTTGGCGCCCGGATGTTAATTCTTTTTTAATTTTCTCATAAGTATTTTCTCTTTCATCCGGTAAAACAATTTCCGTGATGATTGGCTTTCTTCCAATTGGCATTTGATCAAGTAAGGTTAAATCTAAATCTCCATAAATAGTTAGAGCCAGCGTTCTTGGTATTGGGGTTGCGGTCATAGATAGCAGATGTGGATTCAGTCCTGGCTTGCCCGCTCCTGAAAGGCTGGCGGGTTTCTTAGCTAGTTTCTGTCTCTGCGCTGTTCCAAAACGGTGTTGCTCATCAATAATCACATAAGCCAAGTGTTTGAATTTCACTGACTTCTGAATCAAAGCATGCGTGCCGATTAGAATGGGTATTTCTCCATTCTCCACCCATTTTAAAAGTTGGGCTTTGGAAATATGTGTCCATTCTTTGGGATTAGTTTTGGAGGGAAATTTTCGACATTCCTTACCAGTGATCAGGCCAATATTTACAGCAAGGTAAGTAAAATATTGAATAAAGCTTTCGAAATGTTGTTTAGCGAGAATCTCAGTTGGGGCCATATAGGTAGTCTGTAAATGTCCAAAATCCTGACCTTTCGGTTGAGAAGTAATTATAGAATAAGCAGTAGTGGCGGCTACGGCGGTTTTACCTGAACCAACATCTCCTTCCAGTAAACGAGACATGGCATAGCCACTTCTAAAGTCAGACATAATAGCGGAAATAGCTTTTGTCTGTGCTTCCGTAGCTGTAAAAGGAAAACGTTTTACAAATTGTTCTACTTCGGCCGGAGTTTTTTCAATAACAAAAGCTGGCTCTTTTTGCCAGAGTAAACGATCCTTCTTTTTTTGGAGCTGAATAAAAAATACTTCCTCAAAAGCAAATCTTTTTCTGGCTGATAAAGCATGATCCTTTTTTAAAGGAGCGTGGATCCAAACCAAGGCGGTAGCTAGGGAGGGGAGGTTATAAGTTTTTAAAATATAATCTGGTAAAGGGTCCTTCAAATCGTCAAGAATTTTACTGCTGAATATTTTTTGAATAGTGTGATAAAGCCAATTAGAAGTAATACCTTTGCTTTCCGGATAAACGGGGTAAAGGGAATGAGCTTCACCTTCTTCACCGAATAACGAGTCCCCGACGCCAGTTGGTAACTTGGTTACGGTTTCTATTTTAGGATTTATAATAGACAGCAAAGCTGGGCCTTGATGAGTACCCAAGGCCGAGCTTTGCTGGCCTTTTTTTTCAGAAATTTTACCTTCGGCGCGCACGAAAGTCCCTTCATGAATCATCTTGGCAATATATGGTTGATGAAACCAGAGAACTTTTATTTTACCGGTTTCGTCTTCAATATAGCCTTCGGAAATTGGCGTTCTCTTTATAAAAGCCTTGCCAGTTTTTAGCCCAGTAATTTTACCAAAGATCACAGCCGTTTCTCCAGCAACTAAACTGCCAATGTTTTTCATTTCTGAAGTGTCCCCATAGCGAGTGGGGAAATAATATAGCAAATCTTCAACGGTTTTTAAACCTAATTTTTTCAAGGCTCCTTTCTGACTGTCTTGCAATCTGAATTCTTTTTCAAGTAAATTCTCTAGATTCATTAGTGCATCATATCAAATAAGTGCTATAATTAACACATTATTAATTATTTAAAAAAAGATGGAACTTACAACAATTGATATTTTAGTGAGATTATTGGTAGCGGTATTATTAGGTGGGCTTGTTGGAGTGGAGAGAACTTTGGCTGGTAAGAATGCGGGGATGAGAACTTATGCCTTAGTTTCCATGGGCTCGGCTTTATTTATCATTACTTCCATTATTGTGATGTTTACCTTGGCAAATCCGCTTAGTTTGGATCCCTTAAGAATTGCTTCTCAGATAGTTGTTGGTATTGGTTTTATCGGTGCCGGTTTGGTTTTTCATAATGAAAAAAGTATGCGTGCTTCGGGTTTAACATCGGCGGCTGGCCTATGGGTGGCGGCGGGTATTGGTATGGCTTGTGGTTATGGTTTGTTTTATTTAGCTATTATTGCCTCACTTTTAACTCTCTCAATTTTCACTATTATGTGGTATGTAGAAAAAGGTTTTAAGAAAATTTCCTATAGCGATGAACAATCTGAAAAAGAAATCTCGGAAAAAATGCATGAGTAGAATTTTGCTAAAAAATATGTTAGCCTATTAATGTCCCGTAAGGGAGACGTGTCAGAGTGGTCTAATGTGCTTCTTTGCTAAAGAAGTGGGGTGTAAAAGCTCCCGCTGGTTCGAATCCAGCCGTCTCCGCAAATAAATAAGGTGCTAAAAGCACTCTTTTTTATTTGCGGAGACGAACAAGCAATTTGAATTGCTTGTGTGCTGGATTCGAAGCCCTTCTCCCATATTTACGAATAATTCTGATTATGAAGAAATGGGAAAGGGGTACTGAAACTGTAAGTTTCGAAAAATGTACTCATGGTCCAGCTGGAAAAGAAATTCCAGCCGTCTCCGCCCTTAATTTGACATTTTTTACTTTTTATGTAATATACAGAGCTGAGAGTCAGAGTGGTCTGACTCAAGAAGTTCTCTAAACATATGAATAGGGAGTTTGTCATGGAAACTATTCCAGCGGGATGTCTGACTGCAGAGGTGGTATCGGCGGCAGTAAAGGCAACTTGGGAATTATTCTTTACCTGGAGAGTATCACACTTGCTGAAAATTGTCCGGAAACCTTTTTACATAGGTGTTTGGTTGGAACAATATCCTATTGAGATCGGGCCTCCCTTTAGTGGATTAAGCCTCCGACTCGTTGGTTTTTTTTCAAAGTGGTGGCTCCGCAATTATCAAACGGAGGATCATTCTTCTGTGGCTTTTAAAGTAGCCGAGGCTATGATCAAGACCCCAGACACAATTATGTCAAAGGAGCGGTCTGATTGTCAGGGGGGAAATGATGATTCATACCGTGCTCGGGCTCGAGGAATAAGGGCGGCAGGGTTTATTGTAGTTTGTGCTGGTCAGCTCTCTGCCCCAGAGGCCTTTGCTGTCGCTACCTCAGTCCATAATCTCTGTTACATCGGCGCATGTCGTGTACATAGGGATGCCCAGGTAGAGGATAACCTCAATCGGCAACGTTTCCTTGAAAGGAAATAGAGCATACCAGACCAATAGCCCGCAACCACTTCGTGGTGATTGCGGGCTATTTCTTTATCTAAAAAGGCCGTACTTTTTAGTGGGCAAGGGCATAACCGCGGATTTTACGGCGAGAAATACCGATACTTTTGAGAATTCTAAAAGCTTCGTTCATGGTAGCACCAGTGGTGATAACATCGTCTATAATAATAAAAGAGAAATCAGAGAGTTTTCCAAAGCCGGGTTGAATATTTTTAGAAATTGTTCCTGGAGCGATTAGGTACTCCGTTAAGCGTAATGAATAATTTCTAAAAATATTCTCATTGATTGAGAAAGTATTTTTTAGATTTGCTAATCTTTTTTTTCGATTACTTACTCTGGCTTGATGTTCGGTATTTGTTTTTTTAATTAAAAAATTTTCTAATAAATTAAAATTATTCCCATTTCTCTCTTTGTCAATTTTTATTAATTCACGGGTAATCAAAACACATTGATTAAATCCCTTTTCTCTTTCTCTTGCTTTTGTCGAGGGAATAGGTAAAAGAATGATTTCTCTAAAATTATTAAAAGTCTTCAAGTCGCTGATTTCTTCTAAAATATATTCATATAATAATAAGCTAAAATCTCTGATAAGCTTTTTATTTGCTCGATACTTTATTTCCCAAATAGCTTGTCGGCATAGAGCTGTTTTATAGTTAAATATAGCCTTAATGGCATTTGTTTCTGATTTTCCCTGTTGATTTTTTGCAGTCGACAGGTCAAAGTTTTCCGCCCTGGGGATATTTTCAAATAGGCCAGCTGGACCGAGGGCTTCCAAAATTTTTACCCTTTTTTCTTTTGGTAGCAAAATATTTGCTAGAAATTCAATGGTAGTACTTAGAATTTTAGTTAAATAGGTAATTGTTCTGTTATTCATTTATAAATATGATATAATATTATAGGTAAATAGTATATAACTATGATAAATATTTCTGATTTTATAAAAAGTTTTTTTTCCAGCGACAAAAACAAAAGTGTTTTAGGCATTGATATTGGACCTTCTTCCATTAAGGTGGTTCAGCTGAAAAAGAAAAAGGGACGAGCCATACTTGAAACATATGGTGAATTATCATTGGGGCCTTATGCTAATTTGGAAGTAGGCCGATCTACAAATTTAGATACAGAAAAGATTGCTCAAGCAGTAATTGATGTTTTGCGTGAATCAAATACCACTACTAATAAATGTGGTATATCTATCCCTATGGGTTCAAGTTTGGTTTCTTTTATTAAAATGCCAAAAGTTGATGAAAAAAGATTAGCCCAAATGATTCCCTTGGAAGCTAGAAAATATATTCCCGTGCCTATTTCCGAAGTCAGTTTAGATTATTTGGTTATTCCCCAGAATGAAAGTACGGCCTCAGAATATCAGAATAGCCAGGAAAAACCAGAAGAAAAAACTATTGATGTGCTTTTGGTGGTGATTCATAATGATGCTATGCAGAGAAATAAAGAGATAAACAAGATAGCTAAATTAGACACATCTTTTTCTGAGATAGAAATTTTTGGCTCTATGCGCTCCGTGCTGGAGCCTGGTACAGCGCCACAAATGATTATTGATTTTGGTTCTGGTTCAACTAAAATTTACATAATAGAAAGGGGAATTTTGCGTACCTCTCATATGATCAGTCGTGGCTCGCAGGATATTACTTTGGCTATTTCCAAGTCATTAGGCATTAGTATAGATGAAGCGGAGAAAATGAAGAGAGAAAGAGGCTTGCTGAAGAAGGCTGGTGATGAAATGGATATCAATGAAATAACTTCTCTAACCTTAGACTATATTTTTTCCGAGATTAGTCGAGTTTTGTTGAATTATCAGAAAAAGACGGAAAGGAATGTCAGTAAAGTTTTCTTAACTGGTGGCGGAGTTTTACTTAAGGGCCTGAAGGAAAAAGCCGAAGCCAGCTTTAATGTGCCTGTGGTTATGGCTGATCCATTTTCCAAGGCGGAATATCCAGCTTTTTTGGAAAGTATCTTAAAACAGGCTGGCCCTTCTTTTGCTGTTGCTATCGGCCTCGCCCTACGCCGTTTGCAGGATGTGGATTAATATTAAATTAATGTATAGCTTTTATTTTTGATTAGTATTATAATAGTAGAAGAATATTATGGAAGTAAAAATGCAAACATCTTTTATACCGAAAAAGCCCATTACCGAAGGTCGTGATGACGGCTCGGGCGTGAGTTTATTTCTCCTACTTTCGGTGATTCTTTTTATTGTAATTGTAGCCTTGAGCGGTGGTATTTGGTTATGGAGAAATTCTTTGATTTCTCAGATCGAAAAAGACAAACAAGCATTGGTGGCGGCTAAAGAGTCCTATGAAGAAGATACTATCAATCCTCTGATCAGATTAGATGATCGTATTAAAGAGTCAGAAAGTTTGCTGGCACGTCATATTGCGGTTTCCCCAGTCTTTATGATGTTGGAAAAAAATATTTTAAGGAATATAAGGCTAAAAAGTATGAATTTTTCTTATGGTGCAAATAATAAAATTAAATTAGACTTGGTTGGAGCTGCTACAAATTATGATGCTCTATCAAAACAGTCTGATGCTTTTGGAGCAGAAAATCTTCGTAAGTTTATTTCTCAGCCGGTTATTTCTGACTTTAATCCAATTGCCGATGGTAGTATTTCCTTTAATTTTACCGCTATGATAGACCCTAGATTAATCTCATATGATAATACCGTCGTAATTACTCCAACAATAACTGTGATTTCAACCAGTACTAATAGTGATAATCTACCATTAGAATAAAAATACAATGAATCTTATTACACCAATCATTTTAATAATTATTTCATTCGGTGCCTTTTTTGGTTATATTGATCCAAATTATCGAGGGGAGAATCTTAGTAATGGCAAGAGAAGTATACAAAGTCTTCGAGTAGAAGATGCTCGCTATCAAGAAGCCTTGAATAATACTACAGAGATTAGAAAAAAGCGGGAATCCCTTGTGCAGAAAAGAGGGGAGATTGATACACAGGATTTGGCCAAGTTGGAAAAGCTTTTGCCGGACAATGTAGATAATATCAAGTTGGTCATTGATATGAATCAAATCGCGCAAAATCACTCTTTGAGCTTGAAAAATATCAAGCTTAATACATCATTAAAGTCTGAAGCAGATAAATTAGGTCAGGATAATAATAGATATGGTACCGTAGGGCTTTCTTTTACCGTTAGTGCTTCCTATGATAATTTTCAGACCTTTTTAGCTGATTTAGAGAAAAGTCTGCGTTTAGTTGATATTACTGAATTAACAGTAGCCGGCAATGATACAGGTGTATATGATTTTTCTGTCAGTCTTAAAACTTATTGGTTGAAATAGGAATATAAAATTAGAGAAAAAAATGACAAAAAAAACCAAACAAATAATAATAGTTACAATTGTGATCATCATAGCCTTTTTTGGTTTCAAAATGTTTTTTACAAATAAGGAGTCTAGTGATACTGCTTTGGTGGCGGATATGGCTATATCTGAGGAATTTATTGACGGTCAGATAATCCTTGCTTTGCTTGATCAATTAAATCAGGTTACTTTAGATGACGCTATTTTTTCCGATAAGGTTTTCACTACTTTAGTGAGCTTTGGACGACCAATACAAGAGCAGATTCCCGGACGTCCCAATCCTTTCCTGCCAATTGGCACTGATCGCGCTTCCGCCACTTTACCGGCAAGCAGTACAGCTCCACTGACTAATTAGGCGGATAAGAAATTACCTATGAGTATATTAGACATATTAGCCCAAAAAGAAATAATAAGCAGGGGGGATATTAGCCGGATTAAAACTGAGGCCGAGTTTGCCGGTGTACCTTTGGAGCAGATTTTAATTAAAAAAGGCGTCAATGAAGAAGCTATTTTGGATGCTAAGGGACAGTATTATAATATCCCGACCAGAAATCTAGCTGGATTACAAATACCTTTTTCAATTCTTAAAAATATTTCTGAGGATTCTGCCCGGCATTATAATTTTGTACCGATCGGTTTGAATGACGGTTTGCTTGAAGTCGGTATTATTGATCCCGAAAATATTGAAGCACGTGATGCTTTAAACTTTATTGGTAGCAAGCTTAATATGCCGTTCAAGCTTTACCTTATTACTTTATCGGATTTTGAAAAAGTTTTAGATGATTATAAAGGTTTGTCTGGTGAGGTCACAAAAGCTTTGACGGAATTAGAGACTGAATTGTCCGAGGATGTGGAAGAAGTGAATATTACTGCTGCCGGCAATACTAATGAGGATCCTTTGGAAACAAAAATCGTTGAGGATGCGCCAGTGACCAAGATAGTGGCTACTATGCTCCGTTATGCTACCGAGGGTAATGCTTCGGATATTCATGTTGAGCATATGAAAGATAAAATCCGAGTCAGATTCAGAGTAGATGGCGTGTTGAATACTAGCTTGCTTCTCCCCGTTTCCGTTCATTCGGCTGTGGTAGCAAGAATCAAGATTTTATCTAATATGAAATTAGATGAAAAACGTAAACCTCAAGATGGACGCTTTTCTGCCAAAATCGATGGACGTAAGGTTGATTTTCGTGTTTCTACTTTTCCCGCTTATCATGGAGAAAAGATTGTGATGAGGTTATTAGACCAGGAAAAGGGAGTGCAGACCTTGGATAAATTGGGTTTATCTGAGACAAATTTATCCTATATTCGTAATGCTATTAGCCGACCTTATGGCTTGATACTAATTTCAGGGCCAACTGGTTCCGGAAAGACGACCACTATGTATTCCATGCTTGGGGAAATTGATAAGGAGAGTTTAAATGTTCTCTCTTTGGAAGATCCAATTGAATATAATATAGACGGAGTTTCTCAATCACAAATTTTTTCTGATATCGGCTATACTTTTGCTACTGGTTTGAGAACTACTCTCCGTCAGGATCCGGATGTTATTATGGTGGGGGAGATCCGTGATAAAGAGACTGCAGGCTTGGCAGTACAAGCAGCGCTGACTGGTCACTTAGTTTTGGCAACTATTCATACAAATAATGCGGTTGGTGTTATCCCTAGACTTATAGACATGGGGGTAGACCCTTATTTGATTGCTCCAACACTTATTTTGACTATGGCTCAAAGGCTGGTTCGTACCTTATACCCCGGAACAGGCAAGCCAAAACCAGTCGAAGGAAGTATTAAGGTGATGTTAGACAAACAGTTCACAGATTTACCGGAGGAATATAAGAGTAAATTACCAAAATTTGAATTCGTTTATGAACCGGAATCTACCGCTGAATGTCCAACTGGTACCAAGGGGCGAGTTGCCGTTTTTGAGGCTTTCAAGATGAATAAAGAAATTGAAAAAATTATTTTGGACAAGCCCACGGAGAATAGTATTTCTGAATTTCTTCGTAAAAAAGGTATGCTTACCATGAAGGAAGACGCTATTATTAAGGCTTTAGACAAGAAAATACCATTTAGCGAAGTAGATGGTTTGGGAATGATGGAAGAAGGTGTATAATTCGTGTTTATTAATTTTAATTATGATATAATTAACTTAGTAAATTTTTATCAGATAAAACTTAGGTAGGAAAATAATATGGAAAATACAAAACCAAAAGTATTGATTGTGGATGATGACAAATTTTTGTTGAATATGTATTCAATCAAATTTTCTAAGAATAATTTTGAGGTTAATTCAGCTGTTTCCGGTGAAGAGGCTTTATCCAAGATTAAAGAGGGATATAATCCTGATATTATCTTATTAGATATTGTTATGCCGGGTATGGATGGTTTTGAAATATTAGATATTTTAAAGAAAGATAAAATTGCGCCAAATTCTTTGATCATTATGCTTACAAATCAAGGTCAATTATCAGATATTGAAAAGGCTAAAAGTTTTGGTATTAGTGGTTATATTATCAAGGCTACCACTATACCATCTGAAGTAGTTGAAGAGGTAGAGAGAATTTATAATTTAGAAAAGAATAAATAAAATCCAGGTTTCGTTCCTGGATAGAAAAATTATGACTGATTATAAAACAGCTTTAGCTGAATTAATTAAAACGGTAGTAAATGAAGGTGCTTCGGATTTACATTTATCTGAAGGGCGTCACCCTACTATCCGTGTATCTGGCCTGCTTTTGCCTTTGGTAAAGCATGCTGTTCTGAGCAAAGAAGACACGGCAGGAATTTTAGCAGAGCTTTTGTCAGAACAAAATAAAGAGCTTTTTTATTCCAGCCGAGAGATAGATTTTTCTTATAGCCTTGGTGATGCCAGATTCAGAGGTAATGCCTATTTTCAACAAGGAGCCGTTTCTATAGCCTTACGTCTTGTCCCTAAAACTATTAGGACTTTTGAGGAGCTTAATTTGCCAGATACTTTAAAGACTTTTGCGGAAAAACAGCAGGGATTTTTCTTGGTAGTGGGGCCAGTTGGTCATGGGAAAAGCACTACTTTGGCCGCTATGATAGATTATATCAATTCCAATAGGGCAGAACATATTTTGACTATTGAGGATCCCATTGAGTATATTTATGAACAAAAACGTTCCGTAATTGATCAAAGAGAAGTGCGTATAGATACAAATGATTTTTCCAATGCTCTGCGTAGTATGTTCAGAGAGGATGTGGATGTCGTTTTGATTGGTGAAATGCGCGGTTTAGAGACTATTTCTACTGCAGTTACTGCCGGAGAAACTGGGCATTTGGTTTTTTCTACTTTGCATACAAATAGTGCTGCTCAGACTATAGATAGGATCATTGATTCTTTCCCAGGCGGTCAGCAGGACCAGATTCGTAGTCAGCTATCTAGTAGCTTGAACGGTATCTTTTCTCAACGCTTGATCCCTAGGATCTCTGGTGGTTTAGTGCCGGCTTATGAACTCTTGATAAATAATAGCGCTGTTTCAAACCTTATTCGAGAAAAAAGAACTCATGAAATAAATACGGTTATTGAAACCAGTTCACAGGATGGCATGGTTGATATGAACAGATGTTTGGCTGATTTGGTATCCAGAGGTGAAATCACAATAGAGAATGCGTATCATTTCTCATTTAATCCGAAAAACCTTGAGAGATTATTATAAAAAGTTAATATGATTTTTTAATATAAAGCAATAGACAATACCGGTAATCAGAGAGAAGGCACTATTGAGGCCGTTAGTTTGGAAGTGGCCATTAGTTCATTACAGAAAAGAGGTTTGGTTTTGTCCGATATTAATCCTTATGAGGATAAATCTATATTAGAGAGAAATATTTCTTTTTTAGAACGCATTTCTAGTAAAGATATTGTGATCTTGTCCAGACAGATGGCTACTCTTTTTGAAGCTCAGGTTTCTGCTTTGAGGGTATTTGAACTTTTATCCAGCCAGTCTGAAAAACCAGTCATCAGGCGTAAGCTATCCGAAATTGCTAGTGATTTGCAGGCGGGTAGTACTATCTCCGAATCTCTCGCCAAGCATCCGGATATGTTTTCCGATTTTTATGTAAATATGGTTAAATCCGGAGAAGAATCCGGTAAACTGGATGAAACCTTGCTATATCTAGCTGATTATCTGGATCGTACTCATGAAGTTACCTCAAAGGTAAAAAGTGCTTTGGTTTACCCGGCCTTTATTGTTTTCACCTTTGTGGCTGTTATGGTTTTGATGTTGACTGTAGTTATTCCTAAAATCAGTTCCATTTTAATAGAATCAGGGCAGGATGTTCCTTTTTATACCAAGGTCGTTCTTGGCATCTCTGGTTTTTTTGTGGATTATGGGATATTTATTATAATCTTGCTTGTAGTTGGTGGTTTCTTCCTCTGGCGTTATAGCCGGACGGAGGCCGGAAAGTATACTTTTGATAGATTCAAGATCACCATGCCCGCCGTACAAATTCTTTATCGGAAATTATATCTTTCCAGAATTGCTGATAATATGAATGTTATGCTTTTATCCGGTATACCGATAGTCCGTGGTTTGGACCTTACCTCTAAGGTGGTTGATAATAAAATATTTGAAGATCTTTTGAATCGGGCAGTGGAGGATGTCAAAACTGGTAGTTCCATATCTGATGCCATGATGAAATCAGGAGAGATTCCGGGAATATTTATTGCTATGATCAAGATCGGCGAGGAGACAGGTCAGCTTGGAAATATACTAAAGACTTTAGCTTCATTTTATAGACGGGAGGTGATAAATGCCATAGATACTTTGGTAGGCTTGATTGAACCCGTAATGATTGTTTTCCTTGGCTTTGGTGTTGCTTTTCTTCTGGCCTCCGTCCTTATTCCTATTTACAATATTTCGGGAGCAATGTGATTTTGTCTGCAAAATCATCCCGAGCCAGCTTCGGGATAGACTTTTCCACTTTATCTATTGTTGCATGTTTTATATATGCTATAATGTATAAACAAGCTAATTATTTTAATTTAGCTATCCAAAAAGTTTTTGGTCGATCTGATTTTGTCACTCTTACGTAAAGTGAGAAAACAGTCAAAAACAAGTAGGAATTTATAAGGTTTTAATTTAATAAAATTTTCAAATTATGACAAATTCAAGAAGAGGTTTTACACTTATAGAACTTCTCGTCGTTATCGCAATTATTGGTATTCTTTCATCTGTTGTCTTGGCATCTCTTAACTCTGCAAGAACAAAAGGTTCAGATGCAGCAATTAAGGGAGATATGTCTGGTGTCCGTTCTTCGGCTGAAGTTGAGTATGATACTTTGGCTAGTTATGCTAAAGCAAATACAGTTTTGCCACTAGCTGGTGTTGATTGTTCAACGCTTTCTACTACTAATACAATGTTCGCAAATACTAGTATACAACAAGCTCTTAAGCATGCAAAAACTACGAATGGTGGTACAGCACTTTATTGTAATACTGATGGTTCTGCAACAGTGAACGCTTCTGCATATGCAATTGTGGCCCCACTTAAATCAGCAGGTAAATTCTGGTGTGTTGATTCTACTGGTGTCTCCAGAATGCAAACGAGTCTGGGCGCTGATTATGCTACTGTTGCTGAGGCGCTTACTAATGATACTGATTTAACTTGTAACTAGAAAGACTAAGAATAGTTAACTAAAAACAACCTACAAAGTGTGGGTTGTTTTTTGTTTGGAAAAAAAAGAAGGGGGTGATATAATGTAGGGGATGAAGAGAGCATTTACAATTGTTGAAGTATTAGTGGTGATCGGGATAATTGCTATTTTAACTGTGCTTATTTTCCCTTCAATAAACGACATTCGAAAGAAAAATCGTGATGCCGAAAGAATTTCCGATATTTCTGCTATTCAGCTTGGTCTCTCTCTTTATTATGCACAGCATTCAGACACGGGTTATCCAACGTATTTGAACGATCTGGCAATAAATAATAAATACGTTCCCTCAGATTCTCTGATTACTCCTGAAGGCGGTGAATATTCATATATTCCTTTGACCAAATCAGATGGCACAGATCCCAAGTGTACTTTTTATCATTTGGGAATAGAGCTAGAATTACCAAGTGCCCAATTAGATTCAACTGATAGTTTTGATTCATCGAATCTAGAGGATATTTCTAATGGCTATACATATTGTGGTGCTACTCCACCAGACGCCAGTGGTTTGGCACCAGGTGGTTTGAATTATAATGTTCACCCTTAAATAAAATGGAGATAGAAATATTTTTTTACATTTTAATTTTTATATTTGGTACTATAGTTGGTAGTTTTTTAAATGTTTTGATTTTGCGTTACAATACCGGCGTCTCAGCTATGAAAGGGCGTTCATTTTGTTTTACATGCGGTAAAAAGCTTGGCCCTTGGGAACTAATTCCAATTTTAAGTTTTTTAATTCAAAAGGGAAAGTGCCATGGTTGCCAGGCTAAAATCTCTTGGCAATATCCCGTTGTGGAAAGCCTGACTGGCCTACTTTTTGTCGGAGTATTTTTGTCATATTATGGTTTGCTAGGTGTTTTTTTTGCTCCTTGGCATATTATTATTTCTCTTTGTGTAATGTCAGTTTTGGTGGCTATTGCTGTTTATGATTTAAAACATAAAATAATTCCAGATGGTTTGGTTATTACTTTTTGTATTTTAGCTTTACTAAAGATTGTGGCTGATTTTTTCATTATTCCTGGTGTCCCGGTGGAGATAAAAACCCATTTATTTGCTTATTTGTTTGCTTGACCAATCTTGGCTTTACCTCTTTTCCTCCTTTGGTTGTTTTCCAAAT
>CAYUVX010000001.1:0-16627 GCA_964448325.1 uncultured Candidatus Saccharibacteria bacterium | reverse complement strand
TCCGACTTTTCCATTCCTTAATAATCGTAATTCCTCTGGGAATAATTGTCATCGGTTTTTCTCTCGCTTTGGCCTTCTATCAGATAAATAACAAACCCTTGATCTACATTATGCAAAGCGCTTTCGGCTATTTTTTCTCAAATAAACTGTATTTATGGAAAAAAAAGGAGATCACACCAAATAAAGTAAATTTATCAAATGATAAAGGAATAGGGCAGTCTCCTCTTTATGTGCCAAAGCTATCTCAAAGCAAATTACATGATTTAACTTGGAGCCTTGATATCAAGGAGAGTTTGAATCCCATTACCAAAGAAGAGAAAGAGTAAACAATAGGTGCAAGATATTAGTTTTTAGTTTATAATAGACCAATGGCTGTAGCTAAAACAACCCAAGAATTTGTTCCTATAAAAGAAGTCCGCGATGGAGTGATAATTATGAAAGATGGCTCAATGCGATCCGTAGTTTTATCTTCGTCCTTAAACTTTGCTTTAAAATCCGCTGATGAGCAGGAAGCAATAATCTATCAATTCCAAAACTTTTTAAATGCCTTGGATTTTTCTGTACAGATTTCTATTCAATCTAGAGAATTAGATATCCGGCCTTATCTTGCTACCTTGGAAAAACGCTACAATGAAGAATTAAATGATTTACTAAAAATCCAAATTAAAGAATATGTCCAGTTTGTCAAAAGTTTTACCGAAAGCCAAAGTATTATGTCTAAAACTTTTTTTGTATCAATACCTTTTACTCCCACCATGCTCAGTTCCAAGAAAGATAGCGGTCTAGGTAAATTCCTACCTAGCGCTAATAAAAAGGGTACTAATAGTGAAAAAAAGGATAATTTTGAAGAAAATAGAATGCAATTGGAACAAAGAGTATCAGTAGTTCAACAGGGTTTGATGCGTTGTGGTATCCGAAGTGTCAGTTTAGGGACCGAGGAAACTATAGAACTATTTTACAAATTATTTAATCCCGGCGATACGGAAAAGCCGATCAAATTATAAAATGGCAATATTTGATTTTTTAAAAAAGAAAAAAGAAAAGGAGCCAGAGCTGACTTCTTTCTTACCTCAAGAAATATATGATTCTGGCGTTTTAGAGTTACAAGATATTATTGCTCCTTCTGCCCTAAAGATAACTCCGAATCAAATAAATCTGGGAGAAAAAATAGCCCGCACTTTCTTTGTTATTTCTTATCCAAGGTTTTTAACTGAAAGCTGGTTTGCCCCAATTATAAATCTGGATAAAATTTTTAATATTTCAATATTTATTCACCCAATAGAAACCGCTAAAATACTCCGTCAATTTCAGAAAAAAGTGGCGGAAGTCCAAAGCCAAATCAATCAAAGAGAGGGTAGGGGGCTGGTTCGTGACCCAATGCTCGATACCGCTTATCAAGATTTAGAGTCCTTGCGTGACAATTTACAACAAGCACAAGAAAAACTTTTTGATGTCGGTGTTTATATAACCATTTATGGTGATAATGAAGAGGAATTAAATAAGCTGGAATCAGAAATAAAGTCCATATTAGAGTCCAAATTAGTTTATTTAAAACCGGCTTTGTTCCAGCAAGAACAAGGTTATAAAAGTATTTTACCTACGGCTGATGATGAACTGGGCATACATTCCAAACTAAATTCCTCGCCTTTATCCAGTATCTTTCCTTTTATTTCTTTTGACCTCACTTCCGATAAAGGAATTCTCTATGGTATTAATCGCCATAATAATAGTTTGGTTTTATTTGACCGTTTTTCTTTGGATAACTATAACTCTGTTACTTTTGCCAAGTCAGGCTCTGGTAAAAGTTATGCCACCAAATTGGAAATATTACGTTCTTTGATGTTTGATGTAGAAGTTATTGTTATTGACCCAGAAAAAGAATATCAATTCCTTTCTGAGGCTGTTGGTGGCAAAAACTTTGATATTTCTTTGAACTCCTCAAATCATATCAATCCTTTTGATTTGCCTTTCCCCAGAGAGGATGAATCCCCAGCTGATGTTCTCCGTTCAAATATTATAAATTTGGTTGGTCTTTTCCGAATTATGTTTGAGGGACTAAGTCCAGAGGAGGATGCTATTATTGACCGTGCTATTAGCGAAACATATGCCCTAAAGGATATTACGCCTGAATCAGATTTTTCCAATCTTGAGCCACCACTACTTTCAGATTTTGAATTGGTTCTATCAGGTATGGAAGGGGCAGAGAATTTGGTTCAAAAACTTTCAAAATATACTCGCGGTTCCTGGGCTGGTTTTATAAATCGACCGACGAATGTAGATATCAATTCAAAATTTGTTGTTTTTTCTATCCGTGATATGGAAGATGATCTTAAACCAGTGGCAATGTATATCATTACACATTATATTTGGACAGCTATTAGGCGAGAAAGGAAAAAGAGATTATTGGTTATTGATGAGGCTTGGTGGATGATGAAATCCGAAGACACTGCTTCCTTCCTTTTCAGTATGGCCAAAAGAGGCCGTAAATACTGGCTGGGCTTGGCCACTATTACCCAGGATGTGGACGACTTTTTGCGCTCACCATATGGTTTACCGATCGTGACAAACTCTTCCATCCAAATACTCCTAAAACAAAGTCCTTCAACTGTTGATAGTTTGCAAAAAACTTTTAATTTGACTGATGAGGAAAAGTTTTTGCTATTAGAGTCTGATGTAGGGGAAGGGCTCTTCTTTGTGGGTCAAAAACACGTGGCCATCAAAGTAATTGCTTCTTATACCGAGGATCAAATAATTACTTCTGATCCATCACAGCTTTTAGCTATAAAAAGGGCGCGAGAGGAACTAAACAATAGTGAACAATAAAAGTTTTTATGCTATAATTTCAGTAAATATGATGAAAAAAAATATCTTATTTATAATTCTTTTGTTTTTAATTTCTCTGGCTTTTCCTCTATCATCATTTGCACAAACAATCACCCCTAGTAATTTTCTAGAGCTAACCATGCGTCCAGAAAATCCAGAACCAGGACAAAATGTGACTATTACCCTGAAAAGCTTTTCTTTTGATCTGGACCGCTCTAAAATAACCTGGTTCGTAGACGGCCTACAAAAGAAAACGGATATTGGCTTAAAAGAATTTAATACTCAAGCCGGTAAAAATGGTCAAAAAATAACTATCAAAGTAACAGTGGAAACCCCTCAGGATGGACTTCAGCAGACAGAGGCATTTTTTATTCCTTCTTTAGTTGATTTAATCTACGAGTCTCTGGCCTATACTCCTCCTTTTTACAAAGGAAAGGCTTTAAACCCTAATCAAGGGGTGGTTTTAGTTACTGCTATCCCAGAATTAATAAAAGCAAACGGAGAAAAAATCTCGGCACAAAATATCATCTATTCTTGGAAAAAGAACGGTAAAGTAGAACAGTCAGCGTCAGGGATCGGGAAAAATACTTTTGTTTTCCCTGGCACTGTCCCTATTAGGGATAATACAATAGAAGTAACGGCCTCATCATTGGATGGTGATATTTATGCTTATAAAAAAGTAGAGATTACCAATGATTCTCCTAAAATAATCTTTTATGAAAACAGCCCTGTCTACGGAATTATGTTTAATAAGGCAATAAAAGGTTCCGTAAAATTACTAACAGATGAATTCAGCGTTCTGGCTATTCCTTATTTCTTTAGCTCTGGTTATGCCACTACTCCAGATTTGGATTATATTTGGACTATGAATGGACAGACGGTGGGAAATCAGGAGCCAAAAAATTCTTTTACTACCAGAATAGAAAAAGCTGGTTCGGGCACAGCAAATATTGGTTTAAAAATCAGCAATAATGTCCGTATTTTTCAATTTACAAATAATGATTACAGTATAAACTTTGACAAGCAATAATTATGAACAGATTTTCAGTTAAAAAAATAACTTTCTTTTCTCTTAGCTTATTACTCTGGCAATTTTTAGTTTTACCAATTAAATCTTTTGCTGCAGATGCCATACCTTTGAAATATCATCCTTTAGAGAATGGTGTGTTCGATGATTTTACTACTGGAGTTAATGTCACTGCTGGAGATCAACTGGGAACTTTTCTGGGGCAGGCTTTTCAATTTGGTTTAGCTATCGCTGCGGCCTTGGCTGTTGTAATGATAGTCTGGGGTGGGGTAGAAATAATGCTATCAGAATCAGTATTTAAAAAAGAAGATGGAAAAAAGAAAGTTCAGGATGCTATTTGGGGTTTGGTCCTAGCCCTTGTTTCTTGGCTTATTCTTTATACCATTAATCCAGATATCTTAAATTTTAAATTATAAAATTATGCCAAAAATGTCCAAACAAACAGCAATAATACTCATTTTAGTAGTCTTTCTAGGGGCATTAGGTGCTTTGATTTGGTTTTATTTTTCTTTTAATGCTGTTCCTGTAGCTAAAACTCCACCCGTCAGTACCGTAGACGTTTACGATCCTTTTGGGACAAAGGCACTGGACCAAATATCAGCCCAAACAGAAACTCTCCCAGATGAAATCTATACACCTGACAATACACTAACTCCGGACAAATTAAGAAAAATATCTGAGGATCCAGTGTCTGGGCTTTCTATTATTGAAAATAAAAAAACCGGCCAAACCGATATTCACTATATTCTAAGGGCGAATGGAAATATTTACGAAACTTATGCCGATTCTCCAGAAACAAAAAGACTGTCCATTACTACTATTCCAAAAGTTTATGAATCTATCTGGTTACCAGATGGAGAAAAACTGATAATTAGATATTTAAAAGATGGTACTGAAAATGTGGAAACATTCTCAGTCAAAATAAATCCCGCTACCACCACCCTAAACGAATTTGAAGGGGGAGTGGATGGAAACCATTTACCAGAAAATATTGGCGCTCTGGCGGTGAACCCTTTGGGAAATAAACTCTTTTATTTGACAAATAATTTAAACGGCGCTTCCGGCTTTATTTCCAAAATAGATGGCTTAAATAAAAAACTATTATTTGAATCACCACTTATTGAATGGCTGGTCTCCTGGCCAAAAGAGGAAACTATTACCTTAACCACAAAGGCATCCGTAAAAATTCCAGGCTATATGTATTTTCTAAATAGTCAAACAGGAAACTTTTCTAGAATCCTAGGGGGAATAAACGGCCTAACAACCAAGACAAATAAAACTGCGACAGAAATATTGTATTCTGACAGTATTCGAACAATTCCTAGATTATATCTCTATAATGTTAAAAGCGGAGAGAGTAAACTATTACCAGTAAATACCTTTCCTGAAAAATGCCTATGGAGTAATATGGATTCCAAAATAATTTACTGCGCTGTGCCAAAAGTATTTCCTCCTGGGGAATATCCTGATATTTGGTATCAAGGCCTTGCTAGTTTTAATGATGATATCTGGCTTATAAATACTGACACAATGGCTTCTATTCTAGTCTTTGATATACAAAATGAAACTGCAAATAATATAGATGCTGTAGATATACAAATAGATGAGAAAGATAATTATCTCTTCTTTATAAATAAAACAGATCTAACTTTGTGGAGCTTAAACCTTAAATAGCTAGATATTTTACCTTCACTCGGCGCTCACGCCCTTCACCCACAGACTCGGTGGTGATATCTGGGCTATCAGCTAAGGTACTATGCACAATCATTCTCTCATAAGAAGACATGGTGTCCATTAAAACATCAGTTTTTAAATTCTTTGCTTCCTCGGCCGCTTTTAAAGCCTTAATTTTGATACAGTCATCCGCTTTGGACTGCATATTATTAATATCTATTGTGCACTTCAAATTCTCCTCTAATGAGAGGGAAGTTTTATCAAACATTCTTTTTAAGACAAAAATTATGTCCCGCGCTAAATCACTATTTTCTATAGAGAGTTTCTCAAATTCCTCGCTCTTTATGGAAAAAATATTCCCTTTTCTATCATCCAAAGTATACTCTATGGATTCCGTAGGAATTTCCATTAAGGTAAATACTTGCTCTATTATTTTTTTTGCTTTTTCTATATCCATCTTGTTTAAAGTTAAAATAAATCCTAATAATTACTATACTACATATTATTTTGTAAAAATCAACCACAGGTCAAAACCGCCCTGCCCGAATTTGATGCGGGATTATTTCTCCTTAGCAATTTTCTTCCTCATATATATTTCTTGTCCGACGGCAAAAACACTGGAAGTAATAAGATAAAGGGAAACTAGGGAAGCAAAACTGCGAGCAATAAAAAACATAAATATTGGCATCACATACTTCATTTGCATATTCATACTTTTTGCTAATTCTCCTTGGAAAGAAGTATCTTTCTTCCCAGGCTCCGCTTTTTTTGTGGCTGGTAAGGTATATCTAATCTGCAAATATTGACCCACAGCTACCACCACAGCTAATATTGTATTTTTTTGTGTAATATCAAAAAGTCCTAAAAAGAAAGTATTGATATGCTCTGGTGCTTTAATAAACGAATAAAGTATCTCCGTATGTATTTGGCTTAAACCCCCCTTATAAAACACCATATAAAGGGCAATTAAAATTGGAAGTTGTATAAAAGCTAGAAAAATTCCAGAAAATGGATTAACTCCGTTTTCTTTATATAAAGCCATAGTTTTTAAAGCTTGCTCCTGCTTATTATCTTTATATTTTAACTTGATCTCCTCTATCATAGGCTGGATCTTCTTCATTTCAATTTGGCTTCGAACTGATTTTTGAGATAAAGGGAATAAAATGAGCTTTATAAGAATGGTAAAGAGAATAACCACGACACCAGCGTCTATCCATGGAAAAGAGCCTATAAAGCCAATAAAGGCGTTATAGAGGGGTTTGTACAATATGGCATTAAATACGGCTCCAATCATCCATAGAGTATACAGTAAAAACACCCAGAATTCAACTTACAAGCTTTCCTTTAATAAGAAGGTCTTTAATTTCCTTTTCTATATCAGAATACGGTAGGGCAGAAACGTCTTTTTTAGCAAAAACGATAACCGAAAAACCAGACTTTATATTTATTAACAGCTTTTCCACCACGGCAGTTATTCGCCTTTTGATCAAATGCCGGCCGACGGAGGTCTTTTTAACCTTATTTGGCACTACAAAACCAAACCTGCTAGGAGGCAGGTTTGCCCCGCGAAGCTCAAGCGAAGTGGGACTAAGGATCTTTAGGTAAAAATTGTCAGAATGTACAAAAAAACCCTCTTTCATAATTTTAGGGAAAGATTCGGTCTTTATCCTTCTTTTAATAGGTAACATATAAACTAAACAGTGCTTAGTCTCTTTCTTCCTTTCTGCATTCTTTTCTTAAGCACCCTTTTCCCATAGGAAGTTCTGCTTCTAGATAAAAAACCGTGTTTCTTAGCCCTCTTTACCTTCTTTGGATTATATGTAAATGACATAATGAGAGAGTATAGTTTATTTTTCTCCAAACGTCAACTTAAATCCTTTTTTGTTTTCCACATTTTTTCAACAGCTTATAAACATATCCTTACTTATTATTAGGCTTTTACATTTTCAGATTCAGTATATAATCTATAAAGCATGACAGAAGAAAATAAAAAACTTTGGGGAAGCGTCTTATCAGAGATCGAGCTCTCAACTTCAAAAGCAAATTTTAATATGTGGTTCAAGGATACCTTTATAGATAGGCAGGAAGAGGGGACTATTTTTATCGGGGTACCAAATGTCTTTGTAAAAGACTGGCTTATTAATAAGTATCATAAAAACATATTAAAAAGTCTGAGAAATTTTGGGGAACATATACACGCTATTGAATATTTAGTAATCAAACTGGAGGGGAAAAAAGAGGATAAAAAAGAGGCAAAAGCTGACCAAGACCATAATGAATTACCTTTACAGGATTTCTATATAAACAAAGACGACAATTTAAATTCTAAATATACATTTGATACTTTCGTTGTTGGTCCTTTTAATGAGCTTGCTCATGCCGCCGCCCAAGCTATTTTAAAACGTATAGCTATTTATAATCCTCTTTTTATTTATGGCAGTACGGGACACGGCAAAACACATCTGATTCAAGCGGTTGGTAATCACTTTAAAAACGTAACTCCTGAAAAAAAAATATATTATTTAACATCAGAAAAATTCACTTTAGACCTAATGAACTCTATTTCTTCAGGTACAGCAAATCAATTCAAAGAAAAATATCGAAAGTATGATCTATTAATTGTAGATGATATCCAATTTTTTGCTGGCAAACAAAAAACAGAAGAAGAATTCTTTCATCTTTTTAATAGCTTTTATGACAATAATAAGCAAATAATCTTTTCCTCAGACAAACACCCTAATTTTATTCCAGGATTAGAAGACCGCTTGAAATCAAGGTTAAATTCTGGGATGATAGTAGAAATACCTTCACCCGATCTGGAATCACGAATCCAAATCTTTAAAATAAAATCTTCAATGTTAAATTTTTCCTTATCAGCCGATATAATAGAATATTTAGCCTCTTCTGTGGAAGGTAATATTCGAGAGCTTGAAGGGGTCTTAAACTCTATAATTTGTCAATCAAAGCTTAAAGGACGGGATTTAACCATTACCGAAATAAAAGATTTAATTAAAAACAATTTAAAACCAAAAAAGGGCTCCTCAATTAAAGATGTTATTAAAATAATTGCAGAATATTATGGAATTACAGAAGGGGAAATATATGAAAAAACAAGAAAGAAAGGGGTGGTAAAACCAAGACAAGTATCTATGTATATCCTGAGAGAAGATTTTGATGTTTCCTATCCCACAATCGGTGAAAAACTTGGTGGAAAGGATCATACAACAGTTATGCACTCTTATGAAAAAATAAAAGAAGAGATGAAAACAGATTCTGCTTTATCAAGAGAAATTAGTGAGATACGTTCTATGATTACTTAGTTTGAAAGCTGTGGAAAAACTCTGGATTAAGTGTTAATTTTTAAAAGAGAAAAGGGTATAAATAAAAAAAGATTAAATTGAAATAATTGTTTATCAACAAGTTTTAAAAAAAAACATTAAAAAAACTCTTTATTATAAACAAATAATTAATTATCCACTTATCCACCCTTATAATAGTAATAACACTCTTTATTTTATAAATTAAAAAAGAAAAAAATGAAAGCTGAATGTATTAAAGAAAAGTTTTGTTCTGCTGTTTCTAAAGCCGAAAAAATAACTGGGAAAAACATGACCTTACCAATCCTTTCTTGTATTCTAATTGAAGCTAAGGGTAGTTTTTTAATTCTCCGGGCAACAAACCTTGATTTAGGTATAGAGATTAAAATTCCCGCAAAAATCTCTACTGAGGGCATTGTGGCCGTTCCTGGAGGGATCCTGAACAGCTTTCTTTCAAATTTATCGGACGAACATAGCCTTACTTTAGAGGATAAAGAAGGAAACTTACATATAATAAGCACAAGTAGTCAGACAATCATTAAAAGCTTTTCTAGTGAAGATTTCCCTTCTATTCCAAAAGTTAAAGATGGACAAATATATGAAATTGATTCCTTGGAATTAGTAAAAGGATTAAAAGCCGTTTGGTATAGCGCTTCTTTATCTAGTATAAAACCAGAACTTTCTAGTGTTTATATTCATTTAGAAGATAGGGGTTTGATTTTTGTTGCAACAGATTCCTTCCGCCTAGCCGAAAAGACAATTAAATTTAAGAAAAATAATGAATTTGAGCAAATCCTTTTACCTTTTAAAAACGTGGCCGATTTATTAAAAATTATTAATGAAGAAAAAGGCTCTCTAGCTATTAATATTACAAAAAATCAAATTTCTTTTGAATATCAGGATGTATATTTAGTCTCCAGAGTAATTGATGGAAATTTTCCTGATTATCAGCAAATTATTGCTAAAGAGTTTAAAACAGAAGTGATTGTATTGAAGCAAGATTTAATTAATATTTTGAAATTATCCAATGTCTTTTCTGATAATTTCAATCAGATAAATATCAAAGTTTCTCCCGCCGAGAAAGTTTTAGAAATAAAGTCAAAAAATGCCGATATTGGAGAAAATAAAAATAAGCTTATAGCCACAATTTCTGGGGAAGCCGTAGAGATAAACTTTAATCATAAATATATAATGGACTGTTTCCAATCAATAGATTCTGATAGTGTCTCTCTTTCCTTTAATGGTCTTAATAAACCAATGGTAATACGCGGGGTATCTGACAAGTCCTTCACTTATCTAGTAATGCCTATGAATAGATAGATATGTTCAATATTGCTTCTTATTTAGATAAGTTTAAAGATATCGGCCAGGGGGAGAAATTGTTGAAGCAAGTTATTATTGAGGTGGTAAAAGAAATGATTGGGGTTAAAATAGAGGCAAAATCTATTAGTATGAAAAACGGAGAATTATTTTTAAAAGTTTCGCCCGCTATAAAAAATCTTATTTATATAAAGAAGGAAGCAATCCTTTCCAAACTAAAAGAAAAGACAGAGCAAAGGGTGTTAGAAATAAGATAATTAGGAAGCTATTTGTTAATAGTAAAAGTAGTTATTTCTTCACCTTTATTAAACACTAGATCTGTTGCTATTATTTTAAGAATATTTTTTCCTTCATTAGTAGAACTTACTTCAGATGGAATAAAGGAAAAAAGAAAAGGAAAATTTTTACTTGAGCCGATATAGGTATTGTTTAAATAAAAGTTTAGATTAGAAATCAAATAAGTAGATATATTATTTGTTTGAACGGTAATTTTTTGATTTATATTATATACAGAAGAGTCATTTGGATTAAGAATATTTACTTTTGGACTATGAGCTTTTGTGTGAATATCATCATAAGTAATAGGTTTGATCGGGTATAGTAAGTTCTGAGTTTGTAACCATTTTTGTACTGGATATTCCCAAAGTAAGAATTGGGGGTCATTTGCTGGGTTCTCTGGAACCGCTCCCCAGGGATTATTTTTATCTACCCAATATAAAATTGAATGTACATTAGGAATAAATATTTCCTCTTTTGTTTCCTCTGGTGTCATGTCTGTGGCCAGCTTCTTAGAGATTTTATCAATTGTAAAAAAATCATAACCCTGCCAAATTCCACGGAAAACAGGTTTTACTTCTGTGAGAGCGGGTTCTGGTTCGGTAAAGTATTGTTTGGGAAAAGAAGGAAGAGCTTCATCCATAAAAGCGCGCCACATAGGGGCAATGACCAAGCCAGCCACTTTTTTCTCGATAGAACTATTGTCATTGTTTCCCGCCCAAGCACCAACAACCAAGTTTGGAGTATAGCCAACTATCCATACATCACGGAAATCGTTTGTGGTTCCGGTTTTTACTGCCACATCTCGCCCGGAAAAATATAAGGGGGAATTTGTCCCATAGGCCGGAATTCGGGCAACATTGTCTGATAATATATCAGATATTTTATTAGATATTTCTTCGGTGATAACTCTTTCAGGACGAAGACTTGTTTCTTCTAAAATTTCACCGTTGGCATTTTCAATCCTAAGGATAGAACTATAATGGTTTTTTATTCCAGCATTTGCAAAGACACCATAAGCGCTGGTTAATTCTAGGGGTGAAACTTCGCCACCTCCCAAAACGAGGGTTAAACCATATTGATTTTTATCTCCCAGGCTTGTAATCCCCATATTTCTTGCTGTATCTAAAGAATCTTTTATACCAGCTAAATAAAGAGTTTTTATGGAAGGAATATTTCTAGATTGTGCCAAGGCATTTCTAAGAGTTATTGGCCCTAAATATTTACTATCATAGTTTTCCGGCATATAACAATCATCCGCACTATTATTCCCCAGAGGGTAGCCTTGTGGACTACAGGTTGTTTGAAATTCTGTGGGTAGATCAAAGACAACGGTCTCAGGTGTATAGCCCTTACTAAAAGCAGTGGCATAGACAAAGGGTTTGAAAGTAGAACCAGGCTGGCGATGAGCCAAAGCTACGTTAAAGTTTCCGTCTATTTCTTTATCAAAATAATCTCTAGAGCCCACCATTGTTAATATTTGGCCGGTAGCTGGGTCTATTGCCACCAAAGCAGCGTTCTCAGCATTAAAATTTTTTTCGTTCTCAAGGGCATATTTTTTAAGCACTTCTTCAGCTATTGTCTGTAGACTATAATCAAGGGTGGTGATCACTTTTAGACCGTCCTCGCGAACTATTTTTTCTCCATATTTATTTTCCAAATATTGGCGAATATAATCTACAAAATGTGGAGCTTTAAGGCTATTGCCCTGTCTGGCTAGAAAGACAACTTTTTCAGCTTTTGCCTCGGTATATTCTTTTTCATCTATTAAATTTTTTTCTAACATTTTCTCTAGGACAAGATTTTTTCTTTCATCTAATTTGTCTTTATTATTTCCATAAGGGGAATAATAGGTTGGGGCATTTGGTATTGCTGCTAAATAAGCTGCTTCAGCCAAGGTCAAGTCAGAAGCGTTTTTATTAAAAAATGTGTTTGAAGCCTCTTCTATACCATAAATACTTCCACCGTAGGGATTTTCATTTAAATATACAGACAAGATGTCATTTTTTGACATTACTTTTTCTAGACGAATAGCCAAAACCCACTCTTTCATTTTTCTAGAGATGGCTTTTTCTGATGTCAGTAGGGAATTTTTTATCACCTGCTGGGTAATAGTAGAGCCACCACCAGATCCTCCGGTCAAATTATTGAAAATCGCGCGAAGGATAGCGGTAAGTTTTATTCCTCCATGGCTATAAAAACTGGCATCTTCTATGGCGATTACGGCATTTCGGGCATTTTCTGAAATATCTTCAAAAGGTATTACTTTTCTTTTTATATCTTGATTAACATCAAAGAGGAGTATTTCTCCCGTTCGATCATATATTTTTGTGCTTTGGGATATAGTGCGCTCCTCGAATGATTTTAAATCGGGCATTTTGAAGGTGGAAATCCAAAAAGTAATAATGCCAAGGCCTATAAACCCCAAACTAAATAAGTAAATTAAGATTTTTTTATAATGTTTTTTAATTTTGTGTTTTGTCATATTTTAAGCTATTATAACACAATATGAAAATAGACACAGATCCAAAAAAGATAGAGGAATTTCTTACTCGCGGGGTGGAGAATATTTATCCTAATGAAGATTTTTTAAGAAAAAAACTTTTGTCTGGTGAAAGACAAAGGGTTTATCTTGGAATTGACCCTACTGGTCCAACTCTGCATATGGGGCACGCTGTGGTTTTAAAGAAATTAAGAGATTTACAAAATTTAGGTCATAAAATAATTCTTTTAATCGGAGACTTTACTGCCACGATTGGTGATCCAGATAAGTTATCTATTAGGAAACCGTTAACTAGAAGAGAAGTTCTAAATAACGCCAAATATTATAAAAAACAAGCTTCTAAATTTTTAAAATTTGGTTTTGGTGGGGCAGTGTTGAAATACAATTCTAAATGGTTGGCTAGCCTTTCTTTTGAGGATTTGTTAAAGCTCTCCTCCCATTTAACTTATTCGCAAGTAATCAAGAGGTCTATGTTTCAAGAGCGAATAAAGGAGGATCGTGATATTTATCTTAATGAATTTATGTATCCTTTGATGCAGGGATATGACAGTGTGGTAATGGATGTGGACGGTGAAATTGGCGGTAATGATCAAGTTTATAATATGTTAGTTGGTAGGGATTTATTGAAGAAAATTAAAAATAAGGATAAATTTGTAATTGGTACTAAATTATTGGTGGACCCAACAGGCATAAAAATGGGTAAGACAACGGGTAATATGATTACTATGCAAGACGATCCACAGAATATGTTTGGTAAGGTTATGAGTTGGCCAGATAGTTTAATATTACTTGGCTTTGAATTATCTACGGATGTTTCAATGGAGGAAATTGAAAAGATTAGGCAGGAATTAGTGGCGGGGGCTAATCCTCGAGATATAAAAGTACGCTTGGCAAAAGAAATTGTTTCTATCTATCATGATAAAGAAAAAGCCGATAAGGCTGAGGAGGATTTTGTGAAGACTTTTAAGGAAGGTGGGGTGCCAGAAAAGATAGATGAAGTAGTGGCGACAAATGGTGAAGCTTTGGTGGACTTATCTATTAAAATAGGCTTGGTAAAGTCTAAAAACGAGTTTAGGCGTTTAGTGTTGGAGGGAGCGGTGGCGAATCAGGAGACAAATGATAAAATTACTGATCCAAATTTTAAAGTAATTTCTACTAGTATTTATAAAATAGGGAAGAGGAGGTTTTTAAAGGTGATAATTAAGTAAATAAAAAACTGTCAGGAGATTCTCGTAGTTTTTTATTTTTAACAAAAGCCTCCGGAAAATCCTCTCCACTTAAGGGATTACCTAATCGTTACGAGGAAATTCCGGAAGCTTTTGTTTAGAAATTATCGACATCATTATACTCGCTGAAATCTTCTGTGAAGGTGTCCTCAATTATTGCCGCATCAATACCAAGATCATCACCTAAGATGGATTCATCATCATCTTTCGCACCAATTTTTTTTTCTAATACTTCTTCATTATCACTATTAATTTTTTTCTTTGCCATGTCTTATTTTTCTCGCTCATTTCTTGTAAAAATTTGAGCGAATTTATTAACTTATAATTTTTATTTTCACTCAATAAAACGCTCATTAAGTGATTTTTTATATTAATAGCATGACTGAAAATGTTTGCAAGGGGTCTCAAATACTAAACTGTGGAAAACTTTTTTAAAAAGGATGCTGACAAGCAAAGTAAGTTAAACCAACAGCGATAGCGTCATATTCATCATCATATTTAATTTTAAACAACTCAACGGCGATGAGGCGTTTAACCATTTCCATTACTTGATTCTTATCACTTTTACCATAGCCAGTTACGGCCACTTTTATTTGTAGAGGGGTGAATTCTTTTACCGTAATTTCGGCCTTGGCCGCCGTATAAAGTATTACTCCTCGCGCCTCGCTCACTTTCATAGCTGTCTTGGCATTAGTTTTGAAAAACAAGGTTTCAATAGCCAGCGCTTCTGGTTTATATTTTTTGGTTATTTTTTCTATCTCCTTGCCAATTAGTCTTAATCTTTCCTCATGTTTTTCTGTAGCTAAAGTTTTAAAACATTCAGAAAACAGCAAAATTTCTTTGCTGGTAGTTTTTTCCAGTATGGCAATACCAACTCTTTCATACCCGGGGTCTATCGCGATTATTCGCATAATAAGCATTATAGCGAATAATCGCTCAAAATAAAAATGTAAATATCAAAATGTAAAATTATTCTGCATTAGTATAAACTTCCTGCACTTCATCATTATCATCTAGTGCGTCAACTAATTTTTCTAATTTAGCTCCATCATCGTCTGATAAAGGCACGGTCATATTAGGAACAAACCCTTCCTCCAAAGATTTAGTAAAAGCCCAAGAGGCACTACCAGGCGCTGCCAAGGCCGATCCGCTTTCGGTTAAAATATGTTTTATTTCACCCGCCGCTTTATTTCTATTATCAGTCAGGGCTTCTATCATAATAGCTACTCCACCTGGGCCATAGGCTTCATACATAATAGATTCCATTTGAGCGGCATTATCATTTTTCTTTAATGCGCGTTCAATATTTTCATTTGGCACATTATATTCTTTAGCCTTCCTAACTGCAGTTTGTACACCCGCTGCGTTTGCATCGCCATTAGCTTTTTTAATTTCAACCGCAATAATCTTCGCCATTTTGGTATAGATTTTGCCTTTCCTGGCATCCGTCACTGCCTTCTTATTTTTAATTTTTGACCATTTATTATGTCCACTCATATCGCTATCTTAACAGAAAATTAGGATTTTTCAAATATTTAAAATCCCACCCCTCGCAATTAAGCCTAGGGTGGGATTATTAACTCGAAACAACTCTTCCTATTGTGCGATCCTCCAGTTAAGAGTTTCACCGGCCCAGAAAGGAACCGCTGTTTGCTTGTTAATTGGGTAGGTTAGAGGAACCTGCCAGTCCTCTCGTTCCAGAGTGACCGTCCGCGAAGTTGGCGGTAGGTCATAACGGCGCCGGGCATTCCGGCTCGTAAAGTTTACGAATGTTTCTACCCCACCATCGCTTTCAAGTAACTCAGTGAGTCCTTGAGCATATAGAGGGAGTAGAAAAGGAGCTGTGTAAGCTCCGCAGGCACAACGTCCTTTCTCCACTAGTTTTTTTGCCTGATCGTGGAAAGCATCGTCCCCACCGGCCATAACCCAAGGATAGTTCTTGCTGACCAAATCGACAAGTCCTCGGCGGTCTCCTTCTGTCTTGATTGGCGGTTTACAAGTCGCCCGGACATCACCAAAGGTTCTGTCTTCGGTTGTAACCAGGTGGTGTGCAGTTAGCGTGAGAGAGAAACGACCAGTTGAAGCAAAGTCTTCCCAGTGAGGGATGCATCTGGCGTCAGTCCCGTGCTCCCAGACTATCGTTGCGTCAGTTTCGTTTAGAAACATCTCCGCCAGAGGGAGAAAAGCAAATTCTGCGTCACGATTAGTGTAGAGTAGAGAAGGGTGCTCTGGATGAAAGTGGACTCTCATTCCGAGATTTGCACAAACCTTCAGAACTTGCAGTAATTGACCGTATTGCTTCACTCCGTTTGAGGAATTTGTCGTGCGATGCCGAGGGTAAACTTTACCATCAAGGACCCCGTTATGCACGCACTTTTCGATTACCGAGGCATCGGTTGTCTCGGTGATCATGAGAAAAGGAATCAGGTGAACCTCCTTGGCCGCCCACCAGTTTTTCATC